>JAFMEA010000151.1 GCA_017856985.1 Planktomarina sp. | reverse complement strand
GGTGGCGTATGTACGCGCCATTAAAGCGCCAACGTTGGTATTAATTACAGTCATGCTGAGGCCCTTCAATAAAGTAATGAATTCTTATATTGACGTCCTCGGTTGTAACAACGGCATAACTTTTGAAATTTTTAATATTTTACCTTAATAAAGCTATGACCCCCTGTTTTGACACATTCGCCTGAGCCAGCATTGATGTTGCCGCTTGCGACAAAATCTTTTGCTTAGACAGCTCTGCTGTTTCCGCAGCAAAGTCTGCATCCATGATACGACCCACAGATTGCTCAGTTAACATAGATCCCTTGGACAAATTATCAATATTATGACTTAACCGGTTCTGCACAGCCCCAAGCTTTGCCTGTGCGGTAGAAACTTCCGCTAAAGCCTTATCTAGAGTTTCAACGGCACGGCCTGCATTAGCGGTGGTTTCAACACTTAGATCGTCAAGAGATGTCTCAGATTTGTCTTTGACGCTAATCTCTAGTTGTTCAACATGCGTCGTGTTGTCTCGCTTGGTGTAGGTGACCTCTATTCTGAATAAACCATTAGTTACTGCGCCACCTGGTGTGTCTGAAGGAGAGTTGGCAGAACCTCCAGTACCCGAAACGATAGCGGCAGTGCTCGTAAGTTTGCCAGTTTTGGTGTCAAGGTTGAAATCGGCATTATCAGCTGATTTTGTTGCGTCTGTCGTGGTTTTGCTAAAAGTCCCAAGGCTGTCTTGGTTGAAAAATGTTTTGAATTCATCTGACCAAACACTGGTATCAATTTGAACACTTGTAGCTTCAAAAACTTCTAATTCATTTTGAGTTTTAGCCCTTGAAGGGGAGGTGCTCGTATGGCCAACGGCTTTCTCAACAGCAAAATTTTCAATTTTAGCAGTTTCCTTGGTCGCTGCAGAACCAATCATAAGTCTAATTGTTTCAGCGTTTGAGTTTCCAGCCCTAACGGTTTGGTCATAGGTGCCATCTAGTAGGTTAACTTTGTTGTATTGGGTGTTTTCAGTTATTTTATCAATCTCAGCCAGCAGCGCCCTTATTTCCATTTGAGCATTACTTCGATCTTTAGACGTATAAATGCCGTTCTGCATTTGAACGGCCAGCTCACGCATCCGGCGAACCAATTTACTTACTTCTGCAAATGCACCATCTGCAGTTTGAACAAGAGAAACGCCATCTTGTGAGTTACGAATGGCCATTTTTATCCCACTCAATTGACTTTCCATTTTATTTGCAACCGCCAAACCAGCAGCGTCATCTGCAGCACTGTTGATACGCTTACCTGACGACAAGCGCTCCATGGAAGTCTGCATTTTTTCGGCAGCTCTAAAGGCGTAGGTGCGCGCTAATAAGGCACCCACGTTAGTGTTAATCATTGTCATACCATAGCTCCTCAGCTTTCACGACTGCATTGATATGGTCCTCGATTCTCCCTAACGACCCAAGTTTAGATTTATTTAGAAAAAATATTTAATTTTAAGCAAAAAAAAACGCCAGCCGGCGGTATTTTTCCCTAAAGCACTGTAATAATTTATTATCTTATGAGTTCTAATACAGCATCTTTTGATGCGTTAGCTTGCGCTAACATTGCCATCGATGCTTGTGCCAAAATTTGCTGTTTAGCCAATTTTGAAGTTTCAATTGTGTATTCAGCGTCCATTACTCGAGATCTAGCTTTACGCATGTCTGCCCCCCGCACCAGGGCTCCCTCGATTGAACTTTGATATCGATTAATAGTTGCGCCGAGTATTGCTCGAGTAAAACCAGTTTGTTCGATTGAATAACTTAATACATCAGTTGCATTTTTTGCTTCAGCTTCGCTTTGAACTGAAATTTGCGAGACAAGGTGTTGCATTGAGGCGGGGAGTCGATTTCTATCGATAATAATATTATTTACATACATTGCTGCCCCAAGCTTCGTACCACCAGTTGCATCATAGCTTCCAGAAATAAATACAAATTGATAATTGCCGGACCTGGTTATATTTGTAGACTTAGTCGCCCACGGAGTTACTTGGTTATCGCTAGATTGAGTGTAATCAATAAGCTCAATCGTATCGCCAGTATCTACATCTAAAAGATATGCATAAATCGAAGCAGCGTCATCTGTACCAGCAGACTTCCAGTCAAATTTTACCACGTCACCGGCAGTGATCTCCTTGGCTTCTTGAGAGATTAGATACGGACCATGCACAACAGAATATGGATCATTTTCTGTCCATACATTTGAAGAAAACAGTTTAATTCCGCCTGTTGCGTCAAAAGCAAAACCCGTTGTGCTAGCTGTACCTAACTCAGTTGCTCGACTGCCAGTTCCGGTAATGGCCGCTTCGTCATCTAGGCCAGTGGCCGGGTTGCCACTACCATTAACTCCAGTGATATTCTGATGGGGGTTCGGTGTCGGGTCGATGGGAGCGTTATAACCCCCAATGGAAGTTGTCCCCGGAGTAGCCCCTTTACCAAGGCGCACGCGCTCGTTGAAAACCGCCCAGCCCGGAAACCGATTTTCTGTTGCACTTATATTTGTCACAGGGCCTTGTGTCGCAAAGTTACTATTTTCAAAACTATCTGTCGCCCAATAGCGACCGACAGTAGAAGTAGCAAATTCGCTCAGACTGACGGGCAAAATATCACGAGAGGAGCTGCCTGAAACCTCAAAAGACCCATCAAGGAGCTTCGTCTCACTGAATTTAGTATTCAACGCAATCCGATCAATTTCTGCAACTAGGCCATATAGTTCCATTTCCATTGAGTCTCTATCTTGCTGCGTGTAGACGCCATTCGCGGACTGAATTGCAAGTTCCATCAACCTGGACTGTATTTGATTGATTTGAGCCAGAGCCGACTCTGCAGTGGCCAGAAGACTTATCATATCAACACTGTTCCTGACGGCCATATCATAGTCTCTTATATTGGCAGTCATTTTGTTGGAAACAGCCAAACCGGCAGCGTCGTCAGACGCGCTGTTAATGCGCAGCCCGGAGGACAGCCTTTCAATGGGTTTCAGCATATTTTGGTTTGCTTTTTCCCCATAGGCTCTCGCCATCAATGCAGCAGAGTTTGTGTTAATTACAGTCATCTCTACCGGCTCAAATCATTTGAGCTCATTTTCCTCTCTAATTCTTTATTTGCTCACTGGCTGAAATTATCTCCTTT
>JAFMEA010000010.1 GCA_017856985.1 Planktomarina sp. | reverse complement strand
AGAAGCCAGCTGCCAAGAAGCCAGCTGCCAAGAAGCCAGCTGCCAAGAAGCCAGCAAGTAAGAAGAAGTAGCAACAAATGAATAAACTGTTTTATATTTTATTATTTTTGGGTAG
Source organism: Planktomarina sp. (assembly GCA_017856985.1). Classification (GTDB taxonomy): domain Bacteria; phylum Pseudomonadota; class Alphaproteobacteria; order Rhodobacterales; family Rhodobacteraceae; genus Planktomarina; species Planktomarina karensis. The sequence continues at coordinate 52,873 of JAFMEA010000010.1, read as the reverse complement.
CCCCGCATTTTCGGCTGGGCTAGAAATCCAACTAGCTGGAGAAGATGTTCGTGGTACTGTTAAGATTGACCTGCTTGAGAAAGTGGCGCCATTGCATGTAGCTCAAATTACTACACTTGCAGCAGATGGAGCTTATGATGGTGTGGTTTTCCATCGTGTGATTCCGGGTTTTATGGCTCAGACTGGTGATGTCCGTTTTGGCAAGGATGCAGATGATATGTCACGCGCTGGGACGGGGGGGTCACAGCTTCCTGACGTGGATGCTGAGTTTTCTGATGTGGCCTACGAGCGAGGAATTGTCGGGATGGCTAGATCGCAAAGCCACAACAGTGCTAACAGCCAATTTTTTATTATGTTCGCACCTGGCTATTTCCTTAATGGCCAATACACTGTTGTCGGCCGTGTGACTGAGGGTATGGAGTTAATAGACCAACTGAAGTTGGGTAACCCCAGCTCGGGGGCAATTGATGGCATCCCTGACCGAATGGTTAAAGTCTCCGTCACTGAATGAGTTTTTAAAAAAGCTTGGAAAAACATATTGAATGAGTGCTTAGTACTTTTACCCAGGAACACCGACTGAAACTGAGAGAGTGACGCGTTTAGTGTCTCGACAGGCTAATATACTGAGAAGAAACTCTTTTTAAGAATTACAAAGCTTAATCTTAGACATTTTCTGATATCGATAGACTTTTTAGCCGTCAAAGTCAGCCATTTCAATCAACCTTAAAGCATCCGCTCGAAGTTCGGCAATTGAGGTTAAGTTAACTGGGTCTGGCTCAAAACTACCCCAGCTTTGCACGAGTGGATCTGCTTTTGTTCCAGGTGCGATTGGGTATTCAAAATTATCAGCAGCATATATTTCTTGAGCCTTCGGCGAAGTCAAAAACTTAATTAATTTAATTGCTGAGCCCCGATTGGGGGCAGCTTTTGTTAAAGCAACGCCAGAGACATTGACGTGGGTGCCGCCACCCTCAAATATTGGAAAATTAATAAATGATGCTTGAGCCCAGGCCGCTTGTTCCGGATCAGTCAACATTTTCCCCATGTAGTAGGTGTTTCCAAGCGCAATATCACATTCTCCAGACCAAATTGCTTTAATTTGGGCACGGTCATTTCCTTGAGGTTTGCGAGCTAAATTGTCTTTGACCGCTTGTAACCAGGCCAGAGTTTCAGGTTCACTGTGATGGTACAAATGTGCAGCGGTCAATGCCAGCGTGTACGGGTGAGTGCCAGAACGCGTGCAGATACGACCTTTCCATTTGGGGTTCGCTAAATCTTCGTATGTTGTGATATCAGCAGGCGAAACCCTATCCTTTGAGGCGTAAACTATTCGTGCACGAGTGGTGAGTCCAAACCAATGACCATTGGGATCTCTAAAATCTGATGGGATATTTAGATTTATTGCTTCGCTGTTGAGTGATTGTGTTAAGCCAGCCTCAACAACTGCATTCAAGCGTGATATATCGACAGTAAAAACTAAATCTGCTGGTGACCGGCTTCCCTCAGCACGCAGGCGTTCAATTAAACCTTTTTTAAGAAAGGCGACGTTCACAGCAATTCCAGTCTCAGCTGTAAATGCACTTGTCAGTGGTTCGATCAGGTGAGGTTGACGGTATGAATAAACATTCACCTCCTCGGCAGTCACAAATGTAGTTACTATATAGAATGAAATGAATGCAGCAGCGAAGGTTCGAAACGTCATAATGGCCTCCAAGAAATTACTTAGATGCTTTTAGTTCATAAAAACAATTACATCAATACCTGACAAAAATAATAAGATTATTTTTCTTCTCCTTTGACCTCGTTCCATAATGCATCCATCTCGGTCAGGTTTGAAAGTGTGGGAGTACTACCTTTTTTGTAAAGTTTTCTTTCTACCTCACTGAAACGACGAGTAAATTTTTTATTTGCGTCTCGTAGGGATTGCTCCGGGTCAATCTTTAAATGTCTAGCAAGGTTTGCCAACACAAACATCAAGTCACCAAATTCTTCGTGTCGATGTAACGCACTTTTTGCTTCGGTTAATTCTATAATCTCTTCGGAAACCTTGTCTAAAACGCTATCTACTTTTGGCCAATCAAAGCCTACTCTGGCTGCACGATTTTGTAACTTTACCGCGCGGGTCAGTGCGGGTAGGCCAAGTGCCACACCATCTAAAGTCCCATTTTGATTAAGTGCCTTACGTTCTTCTTCTTTTATTTTTTCCCAGTCTTGAGTTTGTTTATGTTTTGATTTTTTTTGTGATGAATTGGTAAAAACATGAGGGTGGCGTGCAACCATCTTATCACTTATCACGTCTGCTATTGAGTGAAAGTCAAATAGACCTTGCTCTTCTCCAATGGCCGCATGGTAGACCGTCTGCAGTAATAGATCCCCTAATTCACCCTTTAAATCGGCCATATCAGCACGTTCAATAGCATCCACTACCTCGTATGCCTCTTCGATTGTATAAGGGGCAATAGAGCTAAATGTTTGTTTTATATCCCACGGGCATCCAGTTTGTGGATCTCGCAAGCTTCGCATAATGTGTAATAAGCGCTCAATTCCACCATTTTTTGCGTATACTAAATCGTTATTATCCATTGTGTTGCCTTGTGATATCCGCTTTTCTCTATCCATAAGGAGTATACTAATGCCAATCGTCAACCGTATCGCTGAATTTGATGAAGAAATGAAAACTTGGCGCCGCTTTTTGCATCAGAATCCAGAATTAGGTTTTGATTGCCATAATACAGCAAGTTTTGTTGTCGACCGACTAAAAGAATTTGGGATTGTGGATATTCATACAGGTATCGCGCAGTCGGGCGTAGTGGCATTGATCCATGGGAGTACATCGGGCCCCGTAATCGGATTGCGCGCTGATATGGACGCCCTTCCAATTGAAGAGGCCACAGGGGCTGACTATTCAAGCGCAGTGCCAGGAAAAATGCATGCATGTGGACATGACGGTCATACTACTATGCTACTGGGTGCTGCCCGATACCTGGCTGAGACGCGTAATTTTGCTGGAACGGTCGCCTTGATTTTTCAACCTGCTGAAGAAAACGGGGGTGGTGGTGAAGTGATGGTGCAAGAAGGTATTTTAGAACGGTTCGAAATTGAAACAGTTTATGCTTTGCATACCGAACCTGGTGCGCCAGCGGGGCAGTTGAGCACCACGCCGGGGCCAATTATGGCAGCGGTGGACACATTTGAGGTTTATGTGACTGGACAGGGCGGGCATGGGGCAATGCCTCATGCGGTTAAAGATGCGATACCAGCGGCAGTATCCATTACCCAGGCTTTTCAGACGATTGTAAGTAGAAATCATAATTCAGTGGAAGATTTGGTCATTAGTGTTACCCAAATTCACGCTGGAACTATCGACAATGTTATAAATGATGATGCGTTTGTTGGTGGTACCGTAAGGACGTTTAATTCGCATGTTCAAGATATGGTTGATCGGCGCATGGGCGAAATTTGCAGGGGTCATGCCGAAGCCTTTGATGTGGATGTAAGGTATGTTTATAAACGCGGCTACCCGGCAACTATAAACTCTGAAATTCAAAGTGAATTTGCACTCAATGTTGCGAGGGAGGTTTGTGGTGATGCTATGACTGTGTCAGATCGCATCCGAGATATGGGTGCTGAAGATTTTTCCTATTTATTAGAAAAACGACCAGGTTGTTATTTGTTTCTGGGTCAGGGAGATGGAGCGTCATGGCACAATGCAAAATTTGATTTTAATGATGACGTATCTACTATTGGTGCCTCTTTTTTTGCCCGACTGGTGGAGCGTGCACTCCCGTTGGAGAATTAAATGGCTCTAAAAGACGCGGCATCTGATGTAGACAATGCGATAACCCGTAAAGGTAAACGCGGTATGTCATATGAAAATGCTTTTGGGGGCATTCTATCATTTATGCGGCGCAATTATACAAAAGATTTAACTGACGTTGACCTTGCTGTGACTGGGATCCCGTTTGATCAAGCGGTAACTAACCGACCTGGATCGCGTTTTGGCCCACGTGCAATTCGCGAGGCGAGCACTCTTCAACCATGTGACCCACCCTATGGATGGGACATTAATCCACTTACAGAATTTGACGTTGTTGATTATGGTGATTTAGCTTTTGATTATGCTAATGTTGCGGCTTTCCCTAAAAGATTGACTGATCACATTAGAGGAATCTTAACTCATGGAAGTGGTGTGCTGTCGCTTGGTGGAGACCATTATGTGACCTTCCCAATACTGCGCGCCTTTGCAGAAAAATTTGGCCCAATCGCGCTGGTACAATTTGATGCTCACTCTGATACCTGGCCCGATGATGATATGAATCGGGTTGATCATGGCACAATGTTTTATAAGGCTGTCAAAGAAGGACTGATCATTCCGAATAAATCAGTTCAAATAGGCATCCGTACCCAGAATGATTTTGATGCGGGCCTACATGTCATTGATGCGCCGCGAGTACATGAACAAACAACTGCAAATACTGCTGCAAAAATAAAAGATATTGTGGGCGATCACCCAGTTTATTTAACTTTTGACATTGATTGTTTGGATCCAGCTTTTGCGCCTGGGACTGGTACGCCGGTATGGGGCGGCCTCTCATCTGCCCAGGCTGCAGGCATCCTTCGTAATATTCGTGGAATTAATATGGTAGGTGCAGATGTGGTTGAGGTCTCCCCACAATTTGATGCTTCCGGTGCTACAGCTATTGCTGGTGCACATGTGGCTATGGAATTGATGTGCCTGTATTGTTGGAACTTGAGGGCTAATCGCAAAAATATAAAAAAATAAGAGGGGAAAATTTAATGCCAAACCAACCCATCTCAGGAAATGATATGGCCCGGTTTTCCGGACCACAAACATTCATGCGATTGCCTGAGGCTACCAGCCCGGAAGGATTAGACGTATGTTTTATGGGAGTCCCCATAGATATAGGTACGAGTTGGAGGTCTGGGACACGCTTTGGTCCCAAGCAAATCAGGCAGGAAAGCGCTATGATACGCCCATACAATTTGCAAACGGGCGCGGCTCCTTTTGATAGTCTTCAGATAGCAGACTTGGGTGATGTTAGTATAAATACATTCTCGTTAGTGGATAGTTTAAAGATTATTGAAGCGACATATGATCGCTTACATGATTATTCTGTTTTGCCGGCCACAATGGGTGGCGATCATTCACTTACCTTACCAATTTTAAGGTCTATCGCAAAAAAACACGGGCCTGTAGCTCTAGTTCATGTTGATGCGCATGCAGATGTTAATGATGATATGTTTGGCGAACGTGAAACTCATGGGACAGTGTTTCGTAGGGCTTATGAGGAGGGGCTTCTGGTGCCAGAGTTAGTATTTCAGGTAGGCTTACGTGGTACTGGCTATACCGCTTTAGATTTTTCTGAAGCGGCGGGCTGGGGTTTCAACATGATTACAGCGCCTGATATATGGCATAAATCTCTGACGCCTTTAGGTAAAGATGTTCAAAGTGCAATTGGGTCTCATCCTTGTTATCTCAGCTATGATATTGATAGCTTAGATCCGGCCTATGCTCCAGGTACTGGCACACCCGAAATTGGGGGTCTTACCACCCCTCAAGCAATGGAGTTTATTCGAGCTTTGCGTGGTCTTAATATTATAGGTTTTGATATGGTTGAAGTGAGCCCGATGTATGATACCTCTGGAAATACAGCATTAACCGCGGCTAATTTAATGTTTGAAATTCTTTGTATTTTACCCGGTGTGAAGTTCCGTTAATTTTAATTTGGCCATTGAATTGAAAATAATATATCTTTGACTAGCCACTTTTCTCGTTCACAAACCGTTATTTTTCTTTTGGCCGTTTTCAGTTAGCCATTATGGGAACAAAAGTTGGCTGGAGGTTCCACTGAGATGGCAAAGCTGGGGGGGGTGCTACATTTTACGGAGTGACATTTTTTTTGATGATTTGAGAAATAAAATTTGGCTGCCACTATGGTTTCAAATTATTTCAATTAGGCATATATTATTGGTGTTTTGCGGTCTTGGCCCTGGAGATTTCCTCACATCACAGAGCTTTGGCGAGAAGGTGATTGGGTTCACGTTTGGGGCCAACTTATCATTGGATTCTACGATTTGGGTGCAAGCAAAAAACGCAATTTGGCGTGGTTGGGTCACTAATTTGTTAACCCTAACAAACTATACACGTGATCAAAAACCAAACAAAGGTGAACTTAAAGTATGATAACAGAAAATATATTAATCCAAATTACACAACGATTTGAATTTTTGGAAGCTCAAATGGCTGAGGGATCTAGCGATATAGCGAAATTGGCTAAGGAGTATTCTGATTTGAAGCCGGTGGTGGAAGAGGTGAGGGCTTATCAAGGTTTGGTTCGTAATATTGCTGACGCTGAGGCAATGTTAGAAGATTTAGAAATGCGAGAACTGGCGAAAGAAGAGTTGCCTATATTACGGGCGGCTCTACCAAAAGCAGAATATAATTTACAAATTACTCTTCTACCAAAAGATGCGGCGGATGCGCGTTCTGTCATTATGGAAATCCGACCTGGGACCGGTGGGGATGAAGCTGCCCTGTTTGCTGGAGATTTGATGCGGATGTATCAGCGTTATGTAGAAACTCAAGGTTGGACTTTTCAAGTGGTGGAAAATCAAACTACTGAGTTGGGTGGGCTCAAAGAGTTAGTGGTAAATATCAAGGGGGCTGGTGTTTTTGCAAAACTAAAATACGAATCTGGTGTTCACCGTGTTCAGCGTGTTCCAACTACTGAAAGTGGGGGGCGCGTACATACTTCTGCCGCGACCGTTGCAGTTTTGCCAGAGGCAGAGGACGTAGATATACATATTGAAACTAACGACATCCGTATTGACACAATGCGAGCAAGCGGTGCCGGGGGCCAACACGTAAATACAACAGATTCTGCTGTACGAATTACCCACTTACCTACTGGATTAATTGTAGTTAGCTCTGAGAAATCCCAACACCGGAACCGAGAAATTGCAATGCAAGTCTTAAAGACGCGACTTTACGACTTGGAACGTGCGAGGGTGGATGGCGAACGGTCTGCTGACCGCAAATCTCAGGTTGGGTCTGGAGACCGTTCAGAAAGGATCCGAACTTACAACTTTCCACAAGGCAGAATGACAGATCATAGGATCGGTTTGACATTATATCGTTTGGATCAAATTCTTCATGGTGATTTGGGTGAAATTATTGATGCCCTAACGGCCGAGGCGCAAGCTAAGCTGTTGGCAGAAATAAGCGCATGACAAAGACTATTGGATCAGCGGTTCTGGATGCAACTCGCCAGCTTGCCTTGGCGGGTATTGAAGGCGCTCATCTTGATGCACGTATTTTAATGTCTTCAGTATTGAAAGTTGCCCCGCACCAGGCTTCACTACTTGGCGGTAACTTTCTAGATAAAACTCAATTAGAAAGATTTGGAGAGGTAATCCAAAAACGCCTAAGCCGCGTACCTGTATCACATATCTTGGGATACCGTGATTTTTTCGAGCATCGCTTTTTTGTAACACCTGATGTACTCGACCCACGTCCCGAAACTGAGCTATTAGTTGTCGAGGCACTGAAAGAAAGTTGTCAAAATGTACTTGATTTGGGAACTGGTTCTGGTTGTATATTGCTCTCTTTATTAGCAAAAAATCTGAGTGCCCAAGGGCTAGGGGTAGATATATCTGAAGCGGCGATAGCAGTTGCAAGAAAAAATGCAAAAAATTTGCATCTACAGAATAGAGCGCATTTTTCTTTATCAAATTGGTTTTCTAATGTTGAAAAACAGAAATTTGATTTAATTGTTGCTAACCCTCCGTATATTCATCCTAACCAGTTGGAACGCCTTTCTCCGGAGGTATTAAAGGAACCAATGATGGCTTTGACTGATAATGAAGACGGGCTGGGTTCCTTTAAAAAAATCGCAATGAGTGCCCAAAAATTTATGGCTGTGGGGGCTAGGTTGGTTTTTGAAATTGGGTATGACCAAGGGCCATTAGTGGCAGAGATACTTAATACAAGTGGATTTCAAGATATACGGGTAGTGCCGGATTTAAATGGATGCGACCGTATGATAACATGTTGCTCAAAGTGACCATAAATAGATAAATTATATTATTTTTAATTTTTAACTTGCTGATTTCTGTCTGGCATGCTTTTAAGCAAACGTTGATACAGCAAAAGTGCTTGTCACTAATTTAACCCCAACATGACCGAACAGGGCTATCGCTTTAAGGGTCACTCGCCAAATAGGCTAATTACATCATATGAGATCTTCAAAACCGCGCCCTCGCTCGAAGAATAACCGTAATAATAACAATCGATCTGCTGCCAATGTGTTGAACCGCGTGTTTGATAGCTCCGGCCCAGAGGGTAAAGTTCGTGGTACTCCACAACAGGTTATTGAAAAATATCAACAACTAACTCGTGACGCTCAGCTTTCAGGAGATCGGGTTGCTGCTGAAAACTTCCAACAACATGCTGAACACTACATGCGCCTTCAAGCTGACGCGCAACGTGAAATTGACTTGCGTCGGGAACAGCAGGATCGTGAGAGTCGCGAGAACCGTGAAAAACAGGCCCAACGCGATCACGAACGAGGTGAGCGTGCAGATGGGGTTGAAAATGATAAACCTGTTGTGGACACTCCTGAAGTTACAAATTTGGGAACTTCTGAGCGACCGGCAGCGGTCCCAATTGTTGACAGTGTTTCAACTTCAGAATTGCAACAAGATTTAGAAAATGTTGATGCTGAAAAAAGCCCACCTCAGAAAACTCGTCCGCGGCGAACAGCAAAAGTTGTTAGCGAAGATTTATCTAGTCCTCACTCGCTCCCATCAGGAGAGGCGAAAGAAACTGGGCATTAGATATTACTAATCAGCCAGCTGCCTCGCAAGAGCACAAAATTGTTCAAGAGAAACTTCTTCAGCGCGCGCTGTCGGATCAAGTCCAGTGTCTTGCAGTATTTTCTCAATATTGGGCGCTGCAGATTTAAGGCTTGAGCGCAGCATCTTGCGGCGTTGATTGAATGCCATAGCTACGGTAGATGACAATAACTTTGCGGGCGCAGGAAAACGAGGTGATGTCAAAGCCTCAAAATGTACTACGGCAGAATGTACTTTTGGTGGCGGTGAAAATACCTCTGGGGGCAATGACATCACGATTTTAGCATCGGTTTTCCACTGACTTAATATTGCAAGGCGGCCATATGATTTGGTTCCTGGTAGCGCCGTTATTCGTTCAGCGACTTCTTTTTGAAACATCAAAGTCATAGTGTGCCAAAAGGGCGGCCATTCTGTCGGCGTAAGCCAACGTATCAGTAACTCTGTGCCTATATTGTATGGTAGATTACAGACAATACGGACGGGTTTTTTTAAATGGATAATCGCGTTGAAATTAAGTGCGTCCACATTAAATATTTCTAATTTATCGCCATACACATCAGCAATCTCTTTTAAAGCGGGTAGGCATCTTGAATCTTTTTCAAGTACGACAACTTTACGCGCGCCTTCTGTTAACAGGCCACGGGTCAAACCACCTGGTCCAGGGCCTACTTCCAGAATATCATGGCCTTTTAAAACGCCCGCAAGCCGTGCAATTTTTGCGGTTAAATTAAGATCAAGTATAAAATTTTGTCCTAAAGACCTTTGTGCATCTAACCTATGATTTGCAATGACTTCACGCAGAGGGGGTAGAGAGTCAATTTGCATTATGGCGTGCCTTGATTATCAAATCTGCAGCTCGTATTGCTTCCACCATCGATTTTTTGTTTGCAATGCCCTGACCTGCTATGTCAAACGCTGTTCCGTGATCAGGTGAAGTGCGTACTATTGGTAGCCCCAGTGTTATATTTGTTCCACCATAAAAATCTAAAGTTTTTAAGGGTATTAAAGCCTGATCATGATACATACATAGCGCAACGTCGTACTGTGACCTGGCATTAAAGTGGAACATTGTATCAGCGGGATTTGGTCCAGAAATTGAAATGCCCTTAGACTGAAGCTGGGTGATCCAGGGTCCAATATACTCTATGTCATCATTCCCAATACTTCCCCCTTCACTGGCATGAGGATTAAGCCCAGCAACTGAAATTTTAGGATTTTTAATTCCAAAATCCAGTATCAAACTAGAATGAATAACTTCCACAGTCCTTTCAAACAAACTTTTTGTTATATTTTTGACAACATCAGATATGGGTATGTGGATTGTAAGTGGAACTACCCTAAGTTGCGGGCAACTAAGCATCATCACTGCGTTTTTTACGCCGCAAAGGTGGGCTAAATATTCTGTATGGCCTGGAAAATTAAAGTTAGCACCTTCTTTTAAAATTTTTTTATTAATAGGAGCTGTACACAAGCCAGAGATTTTACCTTCTTTTGCAAAATTAGTTGCTGTTTTAATTGCGTTTATAACCCCTAGGGCATTTCCTGGATCACCATTGCCGGGCTCTGCCGGGTTTTTAAAGTCAATTTGATATAAGTTAAGTCCCGGTGCTAATTCTTTTGGTTTTTCTGGAGACCAGCTAGTGAATAATTTTTCTCTAGGCAAATGCTGGCTATCGCCAAACCAAACAATTGGTATTTCTTCGCCTATTTCCTCTTGAGCCGCTAAAAAAACTTCGATTCCAATTCCAGCAGGATCTCCAGAGGTGACTGCAAGAGGAGGTCGTAGAATCATTTAAATATTACCGTAGCATTGGTGCGTAATTCAGCCAAATATCCTTCCGCTAAATTGGTGAGGCGTGCTGCTCTAATATTTTTGGCAACCTCACTGCGTGATATATCTGCTGAGGTTGTATAGTTTCTTTCGCAAAGCATTATCATATTTCCGATACTATCTGGACTATCAGAAAAGATACTCATTTCGTGCCTGTCTAATCTATTTAAGCGAAGCGCTGTAGCTTGTTCAATTTCATCTGGATGCTGAGTTAACATCTCTAGAACTACATCTTTATCCAATTTTACCAGTCCATAGAGATCATTACATGAGTTTACAGTTTTTGTCGCTAAATCTAACACAGAATTAATGCCCGTAATTTTTGCAAACTTCATTGATATTATTTCTGGCGCTTTTAATCCCAATTCTTCAACATCGCGCAACTGAAATAATACAATTGCATTTTGAACTTCTAATGGTTTTGCTACCTGACCGGGACGGAGACTTGCAATTATTTGACGTAGCCCGTTCGGGAGGTCTTTTAAGTTTCTCCATGGAATTTTTCCACCGTTATCCCGTGAACTGGAAACTGACAGTTTTTTTGCTTTTTCTGAAAAACTACCAATAGATGTGATCTTGGCTAACTCTCTGGCAATTTTTCGACTTTCTTCTAACTGGCTAGGACCTGCTGGTAATACAATTTCTGTTAATAAAACACTAATATCACCTTCAGCTCTTTCAGCAGCCAAAGCTCGATCTATTTCAGATTCTGTTGGCTGGGATTGCGAACCGAAGCGTTTGCGTACTACTTCACGCCAAACAACACCAACCTCTACGTAATCGCGAAATGTTTCAGCATCAACTCCTCCCTCCTTTAGAAGGTTAAGAAGTCCACCAAGACTTTGATTGGAATTTTTTGCAAAATCTAACATCGCGTTTTCTAGTTCTGTAGGGGTCAGTGCAAAGCCGTCTTTACTCCCTGCGGCCATTTTCAGGCGGTCATCAATTAAACTTTGGCGAGAACTAATAAGGGTGTCACCTGGTTCATTAAGAAAACTAAAAAATAGGATACGTTGCTCTAATTCATAATTAGTAATAGCTGCCCCATCAACTGATATAATTGTGTCAAAAATACCTTCAGCAGCAAGTTTATTTGAAAGAACGCTAAATAAAGTAAATACTACCAAACTCCAGGACACAAATATTTTGAGCATTATGGACCTCGTCTTATTAAACACCACATTTGTGACTTTTGGCATTTTTTCTATCACTAGAGGAAAAACCAGTTAACTCAACACTTAAAGTAAAATCAGTCTTATCAATCAGGGTACTGGACGTGGAAAAACTACGGGAGCTTGATAAGTCAACATTTACACATTCATTTTCATATCTTAAACCAAGCTCTAATTTGGACAGGCGACCAATGTTAGAGTCAAATTGAAATTTTGAGTCAGATCGCCAATTAGAGTTTAAATTATAGTTCCACTCTAAGGCCACTGAGCTAAGTGATTGATTTTGTGAGATATTTGAATCTTTGGTTAATTCAACATGGGTGGCCCTAATTTGGTGTTGATTTCTATTTACCTTTAAACTGGTCTCGGATTTAGTAACTACTCCATCAGATGCTATCAGTGCTCGATTAATTAATTCAATTCCATTTTTTTGTTGAAAATTAGTTGCTAAAAGCCAATCAGAAATTGAGTTTGATAATCCAGAACCTGAGGGGAATGTCGATAATGCCTCGGATCGTAATACCCTACCAATTTTCCAACTTAAATTAGAGCCACTGTCCATAAACTGCGAACCCGCCAATCCAACATTTAATCGGCTTCCATTTTCAATCAAATCCAACCCTGGAGCACGGTTTAGCCGGAATAAATTCCCTTCATCAAATTCGACTTGTGTGCTGTCGTCGTTTGGCACCGCTGAGTTGCTGGATACTGAGCGTACCAGCTGTATTTGTGGTTCAACAACCCCAATTCCACCATTTGAATTAATACGATACCATGGCCACCGCAACCCAACGGCGCCGACACCAAACATTCGCGTTGCTTTGGGTCCAATATCGGCGTGTTGTTGGACGTAGTATTGCGACAGTCCGAACTCGTTCTCAAAATGCAAAATTATTCCATTTGCTATTTCCCAGCCATGGTCCCAATTTGACAAAAGTGACAGACGAGTGGTGTCATAACCGTCAACTAAAGTATCAGAGTCTGGGCCATCGTTATTCAAGTCTGAATAACGGTAGCTTTTCAAAAAATTAGCTTCTAGCCCAATTTCCCCCTTTATCATGTCTGGATTTAAGCGGCTCTCTATTGCACCTTCTGCGACAAGGGTTGGCTGGGTGGCGTTATTTTCATTTTCACGCAGTGAATGGTAGTTAGATAACTTAACTTCAGAATTTTGATATCGCATAGAACGTGACAACTCTAATTTAGTATTAAGGCGATCAAGCTGCGCAAAATCATATTCAAAAAGGTAAGAAGGGTCACTTACGGCCTGTAATTGTATTCCTAGGTTGTAACCATTTTGTAAAATCAAACTAGTATCACTGAGAATATATCCACGATTTTTATTTGGTATTAGAGCGTCACGAGTGAGGGCTCCTTCAATCAGCATGAAGCCTGAAGTGTACGCCTGTCGATAACGATACTCTATTGTTTTTGTTTTAGGCGAGTAAAACGGCGTTATCGTAAAATCTTTATGTTTATTTAACCTAATAAAGTAAGGAATTTTTATTCCAGTATTCAAAACACTGGAGGTTTTTAGTTTTGGAGCCAACAAGCCAGTGGCTCTTTTTAAAGATGGATCTGGCAGGCGCATGAATGGTAAATAGAAAACTGGAATGTCCAGTACTCTAAGTTGCGCATGTTCAAAATAGATTTGCTTTTCAAATTTATCCTGAACAATTTTTCTAGCCCTAATTTGCCAAAGTGGGGTTTTGTTAAGGCAAACATGGCACGACGTCGCTGCGATATTAAAAGCTTCTGAATAACGAGCATCTTTTTGTAAAACTTTTGCAGCGGCTATTTGAACTTGGTAGCCCAGAATTATCTTAGCACTTTTTATTATGCCTACTTTTAGATCTTCAGATAGCTCAGCCTGATCACCCAAAATCATAGTAGATTGGTTATCAATTATACGTATGGGTCCCCGTATGATCAATTTATCATTTTGGCTGGCATAAGTTATACTGCTGGCAGTGACCTTACGGTCTTCATACCACACGGTCACAGCACCGCTGGCCACCAGTTCGCCCGCTTGATTTATTTTAATCTCATCCGCAATCAAATTTGTAATATTTTCTGCTACAGCACTGAGACTGCTAAACATAATAAAGATAATTGCTAAGTTTAATCGCACTCAACCGTCCTCAGTATGCAACAAGAATGCAAGTGAAAGACCTATAGCAGCCATAGGTGGGATCCAGGCAGTCCAAACCTCTGGCAGCTGACCATTTTCACCCAAAATCTGCGCAAAATTTCGCAAGAAATAGAGAGAAAATCCAAAAAGAATAGCCATCAGTACCATCAGTTTAGTTTTTCCTTGTCTAGTTTGTTGCATCGTACAACCGGCCCCAATCATCACAATTGCGGATAGAAAAATAGGAAGTGTTATTTCCATATGAAACCAAACAATATGGCGTTTTGCAGAAAAACCAGCTTTTTTAAGTTGTTGGATGAATGCAGGTAATTGCCAGATAGGTATGGATGCGGGTGTGGCAAAGCTATCTTGTATTTGGTTTTTTGTAAGATCGGTTGGAAGCTTGTAATTTGATCGCCTAACGACGTTAGCCTCGGGGTTTTGTCCTTGTCCAAGCGGCCATTCCTTAGCATTTATTAATTGCCAATATCCAATTTCCAGAGATGCTGATTCTGCTGCAATCCGTCTGATAGCTGTTCCAGAAAGATTAAAGTCTTGAAGTATTACGTTAAAAAGCTTTGTGCCATCAAGATTAGCGTTAGCTGCATGAATAACGGTCTGTGTGGTTTCATTCCCCTGGCGAAGCCATAGTCCATTGGCCGATAGATACGAAGTGTTGATCGGCAGATTAGAAAGCTCTGATGTACGATTTTCGTATTGTTTTTTTGTTCCTGCGACGATTGGATTGAGAAGTATTATGGAAATAACTCCAATCAAGAATGCTGCCGTGATAGGACCTATTAGTGAGCGAACCGCTGACCGGCCTGCTGCGCGAGTCACAACCAATTCATTGCTTTTTGAAAGACTCAAAAATAGCATAATGCTGCACAAAATCATCATAAGTGGGAGGGTTTGATGCAAGCTAGAGGGAACGTTTAAAGCGACTAATTCTAAAATCTCGACGAAAGCCACATCTTGACCTCGAAAGCTACGTAGATGCTCAATAAAATCTATCATAAATATTAATACTAGAAATGCACTAGCAACAATTAAAAATGAAACAAAAAACCTTTTTGCAAAATAAAAATGCAATGTCATAGCAAAGGTCCTTGAGTTTTAAGCCATGGCCTATCGACAGTAAATATAACTGATTGAAATACAAAAAAGCCAAACAAGAGTGGAAGATAAAGTACCCAGATAGAATTTCCTACATGGCGTACGTAATCAATGCATAGGCCTTCAATAAACTTCAAAGAGATTAACCAGAAAACTGCGACAAGGATTTGTCGCCAGAGGCCAAACCTACTAAAGGTGCCGGACGAAAGAGCTGCATAACCTAACAACACAGCAAAAATGCCTAGTAGAGGACTTGAAATCCTGAGGTTCAGTGTGAACAAAGCTTCATGAATGCTGACGCTTTGGTGTATCTTTCCCAGAAGTAGTTCCTTAGAAATTTCTAGACTTGTATAGTGGGTAATGTTTTTTGTTTTTGTAACGTTTGGGCTTATTAATTCACCAATATTTATGACAAAATCATTAAACTTTGTCACAGTGAGCTGTTTTGTCTCGTTGTCAAAGCTTTGGATTAGACCATCAATAAGGACTAGTCGTGGTCCATTTTCAGCCCTAACCAGAAATGCTTTTGACGCGGTATAAGTCAGGTTTGTTCTGGGGTTAGAGGTATCATTCAAAAAAACAGATCCAAGTTGCCCATCAGAGTTCATTTCTTTTAAATAGAAAGTGATGCCATCGCTTGGTGTCAAAAACTTGCCTTCGGTGAGTAGTCGGGCTGTCAAGTTTTCTGCTACCTCTAGTTGGCGCCCATGTAATTGGTGTTGGCTGATAGGTACTAGAATGTTACTCAACACCAGGTTCATTGTAGCCATCAACAATGCAAATACCCAAACAGGTAGTGATATAGCTTGGGTTGATTGACCAGAGTTTTTTAGTATTACGAGTTCACCGTCAGACGACAAACGGTTTATTACATAAACTGCCGCTGCAAAACCTGCCGCGGGGGTAATTATAGAAATCATCCATGGAAGTGTTAGTGAGGTGAATTCCAAAAATACTATTGCTGATTGTCCATTTGCAATTAATTCATCAAACAATCTCACGGCTCGATTGATCCAATATATCAACACCAAGACTAAAGCAAAAAAACCAAACAGTGTTAGCAATTGCTTTAAGATGTAGTTGTTGATGTGTGACATCATTTCTCCTGGTGAATTATTAACACATCGATAACTGAATTTGGTTAAAACAGAAATAGGAATCTGGTCAATAATATTAACAAAGGTTAGGGTTCGCCAATGAGATTTTAAAAGGAACAGTAAATGACACCGCTACCAAAAACTTCAGTTATCGAAATGAATTTTGATGCTTTAATGAATTATGAGGGCCAGCTTGTAATTTTGGTTGATGAGGATGGAAAGTTGGAGGTTTTGGGTCGTCAAATCAACAAACTAATGACGGGCGGTCTTGATAGAGCCCTGGCATCAGACGAATTCCAAAGCCTAGCGTTAGGGAAAGTGCTTTTGCTTTCATACCCAGCAGGCTTAAAGGCTCAAGGCCTGGCTATTGCAAAATTAAATCAAGGCTCTGGAGTTGATGAGGTGAGCGCCTGTGGCGTTGAAATTGCAAAAGCGGTTGAATGCAAAGATATTTTAATCTTAAGTGGTGAGTTCGAAAAAGCCGCTAATCTGGTGGAGGGGCTTGCACTGCGCAATTATAATTACCTTGATCAGAAGACAAACACCAAGATTACTACTTTTAATTTGCAAGTTATGGTTCAATCTGTTGAAGACCACGTCGATAAAATAAACCAAAAGCTTGCGGTTGTTGATGGTGTGTTCTTTACCCGTGACCTTATAAATGCGCCTGCAAATGTCCTTACAACAACTTCATTTGCTGAACAGTTATCAGCACTCTCTGAACTTGGCATCAAAGTTGAAGTACTAGACGAACCAGAATTGATGAAATTAGGGATGCGAACCTTGCTCTGTGTGGGACAAGGCTCGGATAGTCCTTCTAAGGTTGTAGTCATGCATTGGAACGGTGGAGGGAAGGAAGCGCCGTTTGCCCTTGTAGGTAAAGGTGTAGTGTTCGATACGGGTGGGATTTCCTTAAAGCCTGCGGCAGGCATGGAAGATATGACAATGGATATGGGGGGTGCTGGCGTTGTCGCTGGCGCAATGAAGGCACTTGCTCTTCGCGAGGCGAAAGCTAACGTAGTTGGAGTGGTGGGCCTTGTAGAAAATATGCCATCTGGCAACGCAACCAGGCCAGGTGATGTGATCAAATCAATGAAAGGCGATACAGTTGAGGTGATTAATACTGACGCTGAGGGCAGGCTCGTCCTCGCTGATATTTTATGGTATACTCAGGAACGGTTTATGCCGTCTGGAGTGATCGATCTCGCTACCTTAACCGGAGCAATTATTATTGGTTTAGGTCATGAGATGGCGGGGGTATTTTCCAATAATGACAAGTTATCTGATCAATTTATTGACGCTGCTACAGCAGAAGGAGAGGGGGCTTGGCGGATGCCCTTGACACAAGCTTACGATAAACAGTTGAAATCGCGTATTGCAGATATGAAAAATGTTGGTGGACGGGCGGCGGGTTCTATAACGGCGGGGCAGTTTCTAAAACGCTTTGTAAAAGATGACATGCCCTGGGCTCACTTAGATATTGCAGGAGTTGCTTCTATGGCTCAAGAAAGTACTTTTTCACCTAAAGGTGCAACTGGTTGGGGCGTCCGCGCCTTGAACCGAATGATAGCAGATAACTACGAAGATGTGGAGGATAAACCTATTGGGTGAGGTATATTTCTACCATCTCACACGCCAATCAATAAATGAAGCTTTAGTGCCACTGTTGAAAAAATGTCTGGATAATAATTGGCGGGTTGTGGTGCGAGGGACAGATTTAAAGTTGCTAGAGGCGCTGGATGAGACGCTTTGGGAGGGGCCCGGTAATGAATTTCTACCACATGGCTTGTTGGGGGGGGCTCATGATTCAGATCAACCGGTATTGCTTGTTCCTGAAGGCCAGGTGGCACCACCACATGATTGTTTGATTTGTATCTCCAACGCCAGTGTGACGAGCGAGGAAGTATCTCTTGCCAAGCGTGTTTGTATTATATTTCAGGATGATAGTCCAAGTGATGTGGAGCATGCTCGCAATCAGTGGAAAAAGTTTTTGGATGAAGGCTTATCCGCAAAGTATTGGGATCAGTCCTCGGGGAGTTGGGAGCTGAAAGCAGAAACCCTGCCAAAATAATATTTTCTTCGTTACCTATATAGCTTGAGGCTATCTGCCGACATTTCAATTCGTTGGTATCGATCTAAATAACTCATACCCAGAAGGCTCTTGTTCATTTTACTGCTGTTCACAGCAGCTGACACGGATTTATCTATATATTCTTCTAACTGAACCTCTTGGAGCCTTACATATGCTATTGGAACAGCTCCATTTGCAGTTTTTGCACTATTTAAAAACGCAAGATTTTCAAAATCGAGCCCCACATTGATTGCGTCTTGTGGTGAAAGTACCAAGTCGCTAGCCCCGGTATCAACTAAAAACTCAATATCAATTTTGTTAACTTGTAAGGTTAGGTAAAAGTGTCCGTCGCTTGACCTTTGAACTAAAATTATCCCATCTTCGCTGATATTTTGAGCCTCATGCGAGCTGGTTATATCTTGCCAGAGACCATAAATTGCCATACCACCTAAAAAAATCATTCCCCAAACCAACGCCATTTGTAACGATTTACCGATTGAGGGGCGGTTGCTTGCAGCAAACCAGCCAGCTAACGCTAACAGCAATAGCCCTAAGTAAATTAGTCGTGCTGTAATATCAGCCATACAGATCTCTCCAAATACTTATCTATATTTTATCTGGTTGAAAAATCATACATTACTATTTTTATTTGATGTGCTGCTTTCCAGTCTCTCTACCGTCTCAATTGCGGTTAGCCATAATTTTTCTGCACGTAGTAAAGCAGTTTCGACTTCATGAAACTTCTTTTGCCAGACTACAAGATCAGCGGCATTATGGTCTTCATATAGCTTTGGGTCAGCCAGCTTGTCCTGTAATTTAGTGTTCATTAAGTTTAATTTTTCCAATCGTACTTCATTGCGGCTGACTTCAGCTTTGGCGGCAATCAAATATTCACGATTAGATTTTTTAGGTTTAGATTTCTCAGATTTATTTTTTGTGGCGGGGGTGCCTAATAGAAATGACCTATATGCTGCGAGATCCTGTTCAAAGGGGACAACATGACCATTAGAAATCAACCACAGTCTGTCTGCAACTAAAGACAGTAAATGCATGTCGTGACTGACCAAGACAACGGCGCCTGAATATGTGGTCAAAGCCCGAACAAGAGCTTCCCGGCTTTCTATATCTAGGTGGTTTGTGGGCTCATCTAGGATTAATAGATGTGGCGCGTCTAAAGTCGCTAGCAATAGAGATAAGCGTGCTTTTTGACCCCCAGATAATTTTTGTACTATTGTATCTACTTGGTCTGGTCCTAAACCAAAACCAGCCATTAAGGCACGCAACTTGGCAGGGCTGTGGTCTGGGCGCTCTGATTGTAAATGTTGAAGCGGAGTTTCATCAAGATTTAATTCGTCGACCTGGTGTTGAGCAAAATAGCCAATACGTAGTTTGTTGTGGGTGGTGAGACGGCCGGCAGAAGTTTTTAAACGATCTGAAATAAGTTTAGTAAGAGTTGATTTTCCTTCTCCATTTTTACCTAGGAGCGCAATGCGGTCATCTTGATCAATACGTAATTCTAGTTTGGATAAAATATCTGGTCCACCATACCCCACTGCGGCGTCTTCTATAGCTACAATTGGTGGTGACAGCTCTTCTGGCTGTGGAAACGAAAATACACGTTTTGCGACTTCCTCTGGAGGAGTAATTAATTCCATCCGCTCTAGTGCCTTCACGCGTGACTGAGCTTGTTTTGCTTTTGATGCTTTAGCTTTGAAGCGATCGACAAATTTTTGCAAATGTTCACGTTGAGCTGTCTGTTTTTTAGCTGCGGCGGCCTGGACCGCTCGCTTCGATGCACGCGTTTTTGCAAATGTGTCATAATTGCCTTGGTAAAACGTGAGTTGTTTATTCTCAAGGTGCAAGATTGCTCCGACGGCACGATTGAGTAGGTCACGGTCGTGACTAATTACTACAACAGTATGAGGATATCGTGCGAGAAAAGACTCGAGCCAGATTGTACCCTCTAGATCAAGATAATTAGTAGGCTCATCCAGTAATAAAACATCTGGAGCAGAAAAAAGAACGGCTGCCAATGCAACTCGCATTCGCCACCCTCCAGAAAAGTCAGCACATGGTTTTTTTTGTGCTATTTCGTCAAAGCCTAGGCCCTTCAAAATTGATGAAGCCCTTCCTTCAGCAGACCAAGCATCAATATCAGCCAATCGAGTTTGAACCTCTGCAATTCTACTTGGATCTTGACTTGTGTCAGCCATAAGTGACGCGCGCTCAAGATCGGCGGCAAGCACGGTTTCAATTAGTGATTGATCGCTTGCTGGCGCCTCCTGAGCGACGCCGCCAATTTTAGCACGGCGGGGAAGTTCTATCTCACCACCTTCAAGTGCTAATTCACCACGAATTATACGGAAAAGTGTTGTTTTTCCCGTTCCGTTAGGTCCGACAAAGCCCACTTTGTGTCCGGTTGGAATTGTGGCACTTGCGTTTTCAAACAAACGGCGGCCGTCTATGGCATAAGTTATATCTTGTATTTTTAACATATCGAACCCATGGCCTAGCTTTCGCTGGGCGTCAATCACACCTTTTCTTCCGTAAGACGCCGTGCTACCGCGCGACCAAAGAAAACTTCAGGATGACCTGATAATTAAAAGGATTTTAGAAATGGCTTTAGAGCGCACTTTTTCGATAATAAAACCAGATGCTACTAAACGTAACTTAACCGGTAAAATTAATGCTAAATTTGAAGATGCTGGATTGCGCATTGTTGCGCAAAAGCGGATCCATTTAACAATGGAACAAGCCGGCGAGTTCTATGGGGTTCATAGAGAGCGTCCGTTTTTCGCTGAGCTTTGCGAATTTATGGCTTCCGCGCCAATTATCGCCCAAGTTTTGGAGGGCGAGGGTGCTATTGCTAAAAATCGTGAAGTTATGGGGGCCACTAATCCAGCAGATGCGGCGGTGGGTACAATCCGTGCAGATTTTGCGCAGTCTGTAGGCGAAAACTCAGTTCATGGATCTGATGCACCTGAAACAGCTGCATTAGAAATTGCCTACTTTTTCTCAGGCCTCGAGTTGGTTGGGTAGATCAGATAACTTTTTAGTTGGGCCGCACTCTTATGGAGTGTGGCCCATTATGAATTGTCGGTCAGCCTACTTTAGTCACCGGACTATTTATCTTGGCTGATGACCTGTCGCTGTTGGCCCAATCCACTTATCTGCAGCTCCATTACGTCACCTTGTTTTAAGAAAATGGGATTTGGCTTCTTACCTGCCCCAACACCGGGTGGGGTGCCAGTAGATATAATATCACCGGGATGTAAGGTCATTAATTCTGATAGGTGACTAATGATTTGTGCCACTGTGAAAATCATTGTGCCGGTGTTCCCGGTCTGCATCCGCTTGCCATTTACTTCTAAAGTCATTGATAAGGATTGGGGGTCGGGGATTTCATCGCGTGTAACCAGCCAGGGTCCAATCGGGCCAAAGGTGTCGCAGCTTTTACCTTTAGTCCATTGGCCACTTAGGCGGTTTTGAAAACGGCGTTCCGACACATCATTGACTATGCAATAACCCGCAACATGGTTTAAAGCTTGCTCTTCGGAAACATATTTTGCCTTACTTCCAATTATTACGCCTAGTTCAATCTCCCAATCGGTATGAGTTGAACGTCTGGGCATAACCACATTGTCATTTGCGCCAGTTATGGCTGAATTGGCTTTTAAAAACAAAATTGGATGTTCTGGAATTGTGGCGCCAGTTTCGGCGGCATGATCGGAATAGTTCAGACCAATACACAAAAACTTACCAATATTGGAAATAATTGGCGCAAAGCGTGGCGTACCCTCCACTTTCGGTAGTGTGCCCGTCTCTATTTTACGCAATTTTTCTAATGAACTATCACTTAAAATTGATGAGCTGACATCTGGGATATGTTGCGACAGATCTCGCAGTATTCTAGAATCATCAATTAAGCCCGGCCGCTCAAAGCCTTCATTTCCATAACGCACTAATTTCATCTTATTCTACTCCTACTTTGACCTTGCTGCCTTACAGGTCTTTTTAATTTTCAATAAAAGCACTAACGCTGGTGTTAGCTGATTAACTGTTTCCATAATGGTTATTTTCCAATAGCGTAAAGCCCTTAAATCATGGTCTAAAGAGGGCTGAATGCGAAAGAACAACTTATTTGGTAATTTAACCCCACTTGGCTTGGTTTTGCTGGCAGCTTGCAAAGGCACTACTACGAGTACCTTCATTGCCGATTTTACTGGTACAGTGGAGGATGAGCCTTTGCTGAATGCGATTGCCTTTCTTGATTATAACAATAATGGAATATTGGATGCTGGGGAACCGTTCGAGCGTACGCTTTCGGACGGTAGTTATTCTTTGGTCATGGGTACTTATCGATAGTGGCGCTGGGTTATCGAGTTGTAAGATTACAACTTTTTAAATAAGAGACACACCCCAAAAGTGCAGCGTTGTCGTCTTCTACCAAGTGAACTGAAAATTGCTTCATAAAGTCTGTGAACCGTCCCTTTGCAGTAAATTCTCTCTGAAAAGAGCTTTCTTGATAGTGGTCTGCCATAGCTCTAGCCATGCCACCTACTAAAAATATGCCACCAAATGGTAAGTGAGTAAGTGCAAGGTTACCGCAAACGCAGCCAAATACCTCTAAAAATATATTTACGGCTTTGTAAGCTAATGGATCTGTATCTAAATTTTTTATTATGCTTGCAGAGTTTGCGGTTAGCTTTTTGGTTTCCTGCTGAGATAGAAATTCATAAATGTGGGCCAAACCACGACCAGATAAAACTTCCTCAACCGACGCAAAACCATACTGCCTAGTCAAGTATTGATGCAATTCAAATATCGCGAGACTAGGTGTGGGTAAATTGACGTGCCCAGTCTCACTAATTGGAACGGTGTAGTTGTTGCCATTGTCTAAAACCAAGGCAGAGTTGAACCCGGTTCCAACATTAACCACAAGATGGCTTCCAGCATGGGAGGTACCCTTTAAGATGCCGCTGACCGCCGTAGCTGGTAAATGAGATAGGGCTAAGCCCTGTGCCTGCATATCGTTGAGGATAGCACCAAATTCTGCACCTGATGCGCTACAAAGCTGTGCTGTAGTCACAACCCAGTCAAGATTAGTCAGTTCCCCTTGATCGGTGCCTACTGGGCCAGCCAAGTCGACACAGACAGCTGATGGCTTTGCGCTAGGTTGGTACTGCAGAAGATATTTTTGTAAGATCGTGTCAACGCCAGATTGATCTGAGTTACGATAACTTTTTATGCTCTCTATCTGCAATTTTCCGTCACTTGCTAGTGCTACTCGTGTATTAGTCCCGCCGACATCTGCTACCAAATATTGTGCAACCATGTTTGCTGTCCAATTCGCCAGATTTCTTATCTGTTACTTACTTACTTTTTGTCAATTCATGCAAGCCTATTGCGCCGGGTTCTTACTAAGAAGTCTTGCCATTGATGCCAATATATGGGTGTCTTCAAACAAGCAATTTAGAGGACTTCCTGATGCCAGCTCCAAAAAACAAATTAAAATCTGCAATCTTGTCTGGCAAGATGCAATATGGATTGTGGCTTAGTTTAGCTAGCCCGGGCGTAGCTGAAATGGCAGGTAGTAACGGTTTTGACTGGTGTTTAATTGACGGTGAGCATGGTCCAAACGACCTTCCTAGGATTGAAGAACAATTGCGTGCCTTGGCAGGCCAGCCCACAAGCGCGATCGTGCGTGTGCCTCAAGGTGATGATTGGATTTTAAAACAAGTTTTAGATCTTGGTGCTCAAACTGTTTTAGTACCGATGGTCGAGACCGCAGAGCAGGCTGCTGATGTAGTGGCTGCCTGCAAATATGCCCCTGAGGGTCGCCGGGGTGTCGGGTATGCGCTGGTGAGGGCTAGTAACTACAACGCAATACCAGACTATGCAAAGACTGCGAACGAGGAAGTATGCGTAATAGTGCAAGTAGAAACTTTAACCGCCATGAAAAATATTCCACAAATCGCTCGAGTTCCGGGCGTAGATTGTGTTTTTATTGGGCCCGCTGACTTGAGTGCTGATATGGGATATTTGGCTGAGTTAAATCACCCAGATGTCTTAGTGGTTATTGCTCAAGGAATGAAAGACATAGTCGCTGCCGGTGTTGCAGCTGGTACGATTGCGTTTTCAGAAAAAGATCAAAAGAGATTTGTGGGGCAGGGTGGTACATTTCTTTGTGTGGAGGCCGATGTCACCCTGTTTCAATCAGCGTTGCAGGCGACTAAATTGGCCATTAACCGGGCGTAAATTGCAGTCAGGAGGATGGTAAGTTGAAAATCTTAACTTCTTCGGCGCTTACGCCCGCCACGTCCACCAGCATCAGCTCCAGGAATTTTATTAAATTTAATCCATGAGCCACCGCTGGGGTCATTGTCGGTTAAAAAGTTAGCAGCTCGGATGGCTTCCATTTCTTTCCCAGCGCGAAATTGAGTGGAGCCTAAGCCAAATAAACTTACAAATGCCTCGTCGTCCATGTCTTGTGGTAAAATTATTCCAGCAGCTGCTATTGCCAGTTTTTTTTCTGCAATCTTTTTTTGGCTTACAGGCAAAGACACGGGGTTCATAATCGCGGATGTCATTCCTGCGACCATCGCCATTGGTAAAAATGCATTATTAATCCCATGTCGATTTGGCAGTCCAAAGGAAATATTGGACGCACCACATGTTGTGTTTACTCCAAGTTCATCACGCAGGCGGCGTACTAGTGTAAATACCTGCAAACCGGCACTGCCCATGGCGCCAACAGGCATCACCAGTGGGTCAACTACAATGTCATGTGCGGGGATGCCAAAATCAGCGGCACGCTCAACAATTTTTTTAGCAACTGCAAATCTTACGTCTGGATCCTCTGAAATGCCGGTATCATCATTGGAAATTGCTACTACTGGCACGTTGTATTTTTTGACCAGTGGCAACACTAGCTCAAGTCTATCTTCCTCACCGGTCACTGAGTTAAGCAGCGGGCGGCCCTCGGCAGCAGCTAGGCCGTTCTCCAAAGCGCCTGGCACTGAACTATCAATACACAGTGGAGTGTCAACTACAGCCTGTACCCGTTTGACCAACTCCTCCATTAGGGTGGGCTCCACAAAGTTATTATCTGCGTAACGTGGGTCTTCAGCCATTTTGTTGGAAAATACTGCACCAGAATTAATATCTAAAATATTTGCTCCAGCAGCTGTTTGAGACATTGCGTCTGCTTCAACTCTGGAAAAGTCCCCAGCTTCCAGTTCTGCGTTTAATATTTTTCTACCGGTTGGGTTAATCCGTTCACCTATAACACAAAATGGTTCGTCAAAGCCGATTATGGCAGTCTTAGTTTTGGACTCGACAACAGTTCGTGTCATTTAGGGGATCCTTAAGATTGAGAAAGAGGAACAGCGGAGGATCCACCGTTCTCCGTAGCCCACTTAGCATTTGTTTTTATGCCACCAAGTGGAAAAAAATGAACGTTAGTTATATTAAAATCTGGGTTTTTACTTTTTTCGATTGCCAAACTTGCAAGAAACTCATCTGGAGTAAATGGAAGCAGTAATTTGCTCAGATCCTTTGCGCGGCGCTGTAGAACACGTAAAGACGCTCCAACACCACAGGCTATAGAGAATTTGATAAGTGTTTGCAGTTTGGCGGGCCCCGCCACTCCAATATGGATAGGCAATTTAATACCATTTTCTACCAAACTATTAGCCCACTTGATTACTGGATCTGCTTCAAAGCAAAATTGTGTTGCTATCGCCATTTTAGCGTCTGATGTGTCAGAGAATGCTTGTTTCCAGTGGAGCGCTTTGTTGACGTTGGTTAGAGATCCGTCTGGATCAATATCTTTATTACCTTCAGGATGACCGGCAACATGTAACCTTTTGAACCCTGCATCTCCAAAGACGCCAGTTTCAAGTAATTGCATGGAATCCTCAAAGTCTCCATGCGGCTTAGTTAAGCCTCCGGCTAATAGCAGAGCTTGGCTAATATTTGCCTCGCCTTGATACATTGCAACCCAGTTTTTCAGAGTTTGTTTGTTTTTAATTATACGCGCAGGGAAATGTGGCATCACATCAAACCCCTCGGCAGCTATTCGTTTGGCTGTTATCACCATGTCCTCTATGGGAGTGTCTTCTAAGTGAGCAATGTAAACAGTGGTTCCAATAGGAAGCAGATCCCGAAAGTTTTCAATTTTTTCCGCTGTGCGTGGCATAACTTCAATAGAAAAATCTTTTAGAAAACTTTCCAGTTCGATGTTACCCTCTGGAGCCTGAGTATCTTTTTTAGCGAAGTTTAATAAGCCCATTGGTTATTCCTCTTATTACGGATTGTTCTGTTCAACTGGCCCAGCCATCGTTGTCTATCAGCTCTTTAATTTTCTGCTTCGTGTATTCCGTATCAATCCTAGTGGCCTCTGACTTAGCAATCAGGTCTGGCTCTCCGTCAACAGAATAAGATTCTGCTTTTCGCCATTCGGCAAGATAAGAGTCAGTATCTTCGGCACCGATTTTCATCGCGGCCCTATCGATTGCCTGCTCGAAACGCTCTGGAAGTTGAATTTTAGATGCTTTACGCCCCTTGCCCACAATAACTTGAGCTGGAATGTCTCGCCAATACACAATCACTACGTCTGCCATCTGATTCCTCGCTGTTAAATAAGTCTCTAGGTGCTTGTATCGTTAATTCATCGTCGATTTTCGACACCCGAAAGGGTGGCAGCGACTTTGGTGTCTTAACCAATCAATTACCATAATATTGAGCCTTAAATTAATAGGACGCTCTATTATCTTCATCCGTGATTGTAAGACAGGATAAATGAGCCTACGGTTGTTCCAACTCGATATTCGAAAGGCGTAATTATGACGCCAAAGCGTCCTAAGTCTGCGGGCGCAGTTCCTAAAGCGGTTGGATCTACCGCAGGCTCAAAGCCCCAAAGTCAGCAGCTGTATGCAGCGCTGGATTTGGGTACAAATTCTTGTCGGATGCTTATTGCGCAGCCTGATGGCGCGCAATTCAAAGTTGTAGACAGCTTTTCAAAGTCGGTCCAACTTGGAGCTGGTTTAGAAAGTAGTGGCCGACTTAGCCAGGTATCTATGAATCGTACATTACAAGCATTGCGAATATGCGCTCAAAAGCTTGCCCAATTCAATATTAAGAAAAAGAGATTGGTTGCAACTGAGGCTTGTAGACGGGCAGAAAACGGTCAGGCGTTGATGAACAAAATCAAGACAGAAACTGGGCTACAACTTGATATTATTTCGTCTGAGGAGGAGGCCCAGCTAGCAGTCCTATCTTGTGGGCCTTTAGTACACCAAGAAACGGAACAATTGTTAGTAGTTGATATAGGCGGTGGCTCTACTGAACTGGTTTGGATTGACCTTGTAAATGTTGAGCCATCCCTACGAAGCCGTGCCATAATGCATATGCATAAAGGGTTTAGGTCAGGTTCACGTCCGAATAAATTTGGCGCTAAAGTGGTTGATTGGATTTCCATACCGCTAGGCGTGGCTACATTACGTGATTTATTTAATGATGTAGATGACGACGCAGGGAGGTTTGCCCTCATGAGCCTTATGTTCGAAGAAAAACTTGAGAAATTTGTTCCCTATGAGCGTGCACATGAAAAAAACCAGTTTCAAATCATCGGTACAAGTGGGACCGTTACTACTGTTGCAGCTAGTCATTTGGGCTTACGGCGTTATGATCGTAACAAGGTAGATGGTTTGTCGATGTCTTCTACACAGATTGATAAAGTAATTCATGATTATCTACGGTTGGGTCAGGATGGAAGACAAAAAGATCCACTTATTGGCCATGAGCGGCAGGCTTTAATAATGTCGGGGGCTGCAATTTTGCAGGCGCTTCTACGTATTTGGCCAACACATAATTTGTCAGTAGCAGATCGTGGTCTTAGAGAAGGTTTACTATACGCCCAAATGAGTGCAGATTCTGTGTTGCGGGAACAAAAGAGCTAAACAAATGGTGAAAAATTCATCTAATAATAGTGGACGTGGCCAACGTGAACTGCGTGTAAAAGTTAAAACAGCGAGAGGCCGCCGCCTTTCCTCAACGCTGTGGTTGGAGCGTCAATTAAATGATCCCTATGTAAAAAGAGCTCAGGTGGAGGGCTATCGTGGTCGTGCCGCTTATAAAATACTTGAAATTGATGACAAATATAGGTTTTTAATTCCAGGAGCTCGCGTTGTAGATCTAGGCTGTGCGCCCGGTGGTTGGTGCCAAGTAGCTGCGCGCCGGATAAATGCCTTGGGCGAGCGCAAAAGTAAGAAGATTGGCACTGTTTTGGGTGTTGACCTGCAGGAAGTTGAAACTATCCCTGGAGCTGAAATTTACATTCTTGATTTTATGGGTGATGGAGCAGACGTGCAGGTCAAAGAATGGCTTAATGGTGAGGCTGATGTTGTTATGTCAGATATGGCTGCGGCCTCTTCTGGACATAAACAAACCGACCACCTGCGGATAATATCTCTCTGTGAGGCTGCGGCATATTTTGCGTTCGACGTTTTGGCTCCTGGTGGTACTTTTGTGGCTAAGGTTTTGGCCGGTGGTGCTGAAGGAGAACTACAGGGACTACTGAAGAAAAAATTTACTAAGGTTTCTAATATTAAACCTCCCGCTTCACGGTCAAACTCATCAGAAAAATTCGTAGTTGCAACTGGTTTTCGGGGGGAAGCTGGCCAAAAGCTCTAGAGCTATGCAGGTGATGTTTTATGATGACATAGTAAATTTATGCTCCCAATAGCTGAAGCTAATGTAATGGAGCTCAAAATTATACTGTGGTCACTCGGGTTAGTTATAGTTGAATGGAGGTGAGATGACTTTTGTATTAGCCATAGATCAAGGTACTACATCCACCAGGGCCATTTTGTTTGATAAAAATATGCGGCCTGCCTTTATCAGCCAGCAGGAGTTGGCACAGTATTACCCTCGATCTGGTTGGGTTGAGCATGATGCGGAAGAAATTTGGGCTTCGGTTATGGCAACCGTTCGCGATGTTATGAAGAAGGCATCGTGTAAACCAGAAAATATTGCGTCAATTGGGATCACAAATCAGCGAGAAACCACCGTGATTTGGGATCGAAATTCAGGCATTCCAATTTTTAGAGCTATCGTGTGGCAGGATCGTAGGACCGCTTCCTATTGTGATACTCTTCGCTCTGCTGGGCATGAGGCAATGATTACAGATAAAACTGGTTTGCTGATCGACCCTTACTTTTCAGCCACTAAAGTCAATTGGATCTTGGAGAATGTGGAAGGCGCTAAATTGGCTGCTAAAAGGGGCGAACTATTATTTGGTACTATAGATAGTTATTTGATCTGGAAAATGACTAATGGCGCATCTCACGTAACTGATGCGACAAATGCGGCTCGGACAATGATGTACGATATTGTCGAAGGCAAATGGGATCCACAAATCTGTGACCTATTAGACATACCCATGACCATATTACCGAAAGTAAATGATTGTGCTTCAAATTTTGGAGTTACCAAATGTTTTGGAGGAAATATACCAATCTTTGGTGTTGCTGGTGATCAGCAAGCGGCGACTATTGGGCAGGCTTGTTTCACTCCAGGTATGTTAAAATCTACATATGGCACAGGTTGTTTTGCTTTATTAAATACAGGGTCTACTCTGGTCAAATCAAAAAATCGTTTATTAGGAACGATTGCATATCAATTTGATGGAAGCCCGACATATGCCTTGGAAGGCTCAATTTTTATTGCAGGAGCAGTGGTGCAGTGGCTTCGTGATGGAATTGGAATAATCAAGGACGCTAGCCAAACAGAAAATATGGCTTCAGCAGCTGATGTTACCCAGTCATTGTATCTCGTGCCAGCATTCACTGGGTTAGGTGCCCCATACTGGGATTCTGAGTGTCGAGGATCTATTTTTGGCTTAACTCGTAATTCTGGACCCAACGAAATCTCAAAAGCTGCATTGCAGAGTGTTGGCTATCAAACGCGTGATTTGCTCCTAGCCATGCAAGGTGATGTCAGCGAGATAAATACATCTGTGTTAAGGGTAGATGGGGGGATGGCAGCTAGTAATTATACAATGCAGTTTTTAGCAGATATCTTAGATGCCCCCGTGGATCGTCCAGAAGTGCTTGAAACAACGGCTTTAGGTGTGGCGTGGTTGGCGGGTTCGAAAGCAGAGGTGTATCCAGACCAAGATACTTTTGCCAGAAAATGGGCTCTAGAACGGAGATTTAAAACACAAATGCCTAGCAAAGATCGAGATACACTCTATGGCGGTTGGCGGGACGCGGTTCGACGTACTTTGACCTAGGTGAGTCTTACGCCCAACAGAGTATTGAAAAATTTATTTTATTCTATTTTTTGGAGATTTGGTGGACCCTAGCGGGATCGAACCGCTGACCTCCTGCATGCCATGCAGGCGCTCTCCCAGCTGAGCTAAGGGCCCTTTAATGCATCTTTCTAGACTACGCCTAATACATTTTCAATAATTGTACTGTTAGCTATCGTCATCATCAGCGGCAACATCAGCTATCTCATCAAGAGACACAGTTTCGTCATCATCATCTTCAAGTACGTCATCACCCAAATCTACATCAACATCGTCTTCTAATACCACTTCCTCGGCTTCTGCCTCGGCCTCTTCCATCTTTTTAGTTTGAGCATCCTGCGCATCAGCCACCATAGTGCGGCCTTTGTTGGAATCTACAGAAACAACTTCACCTGTATATGGACTTACAATTGGATCTTTGTTCAGGTCGTAAAAACGCTTACCGGTGGTCGGGCATATGCGTTTTGTACCCCATTCTGCTTCGGGCATGGGTTCCCCCCTCTAGTAATTCGGTGACATTCCATGTCGAGTGCCATAGAGATTGGCTGGTGTCAAAGGTGAATCTATTAATTAATGGATGTCTTGTATGAATTCAGCATCAATTTCTTCTGAACAGCTCGTGTTCTTGCCAGGAAATCCCCAAATTAGTGTTGTTTTGCGTAGATCCAGGCGTTCAAAAAGATTGTCACTTCGAATTTCACGAATAAAAGGACTGGTAACTCTAAGTTTACCAATTTCCTGCCCTCTTACGCAGGCGAAATCCTTTTTAATCGAAAAAGAACCGTGGATTAGAAAAAATTTGATAGCCCTACCAACAAATATACAAGTATGTGTGGGTACCCAACTTCTATATCGAGGAAATAAATTTACCATACGCATGGGCCAAGGTAAAAAAGTGATACCAGAGGTTTCAAATTTAATTGTACCAGGCCCTCAATCAATGATTTCTTCTCGAACAAAAGTATTCCTAAAACTTCAAGCAAGACAAGCTTTAAGAGCATCGACTGATTTTTACGCAGAGGCGTTGGGGCGGCCTTATGGTAAACTTACTTTGCGTGATACAATATCAAGGTGGGGGTCATGTTCCTCTGCAGGCAACATAAATTACTCGTGGCGATTAATTATGGCGCCTTCGGATGTATTAAATTATGTTTGCGCGCACGAAGCAGCCCATTTAGTGGAAATGAACCATTCTCCGAAATTTTGGTCTGTTGTGGAACAGCTTTTCCCTAATTATGACCAGCAACGAAATTGGTTAAAGGTAAATGGTGAAAATTTACATAGTTACAAGTTTTGAATGCTTCTAATTTGACAGTGTAAAAAAATGTGATCACAAAGGCCTATGTCAGAGAAGTTAGAAGATAATTATTTATCAACCCATGATCAGTTATTTCGTATTTTGCGCCGGCGTATAATGTACGGGGAGGCGAAGCCTGCGCAAGCGATGACCCTTAGGGGGATAGCTGCAGAATTCAGTGTTTCGGTTACCCCTGTGCGGGAAGCATTGAAACGTTTGGCGGCAGAGGGTGCTCTGAGTATTTCGGTGACTGGTAGATTTCAAACTCCGGAACTCTCGAATGATCGTATAGAGGAGTTAGCCTCTCTACGCGCCCTTATTGAAGTTGAGCTCGCGTCGCGTGCTCTACCACGGGTACACTTGGCATTAGTGGAGCGACTGCAGAATATTAACGACTCAATTGCAGTGGCTATCGCTAAATCAGACGCTGTGGCCTACATCAAAACCAACCTAGAGTTTCACCGTACTCTTTATCTTAGGGCGCAGGCTCCGGCAATGTTGGCTACGGTTGAAACAGTTTGGTTGCAAATGGGCCCAACAATGCGCTCTCTCTACGGGCGACTTCAGCGTAAAGAGCCACCAGTCAACCATAGGCTAATATTGGCAGCTCTTAAGGCAGGCGACGAGCCAGGATTACGTATGGCTGTCCGTGCTGACGTGACCCAGGGTCTGCGCATGCTGGCTCGTTAAAGAATTTATTAGCTATGAATTGCGCCGCTGCCACAGGCCAAGGCTGCTTCGCGTACCGCCTCTGAATAAGTTGGATGAGCATGGCAGGTCCGAGCAAGATCTTCAGCTGCCGCGCCAAACTCCATCGCAACACAAATCTCGTGAACTAAATCGCCCGCCATTGGCCCAATAATATGTGCGCCTAAAATACGGTCGGTGGCTGCGTCGGCGAGAATTTTTACAAATCCTTCACCAGCAAAATTTGCCTTTGCACGGCCATTTCCCATGAATGAAAACTTGCCTACCTTAAATTCATTCCCGGTTTCTTTCAATTGTTCCTCGGTTAAGCCAACAGAAGCAACTTCTGGGTGCGTATAGATTACACCGGGAATTACTCCGTAGTTTACGTGCCCAGCTTGGCCAGCTAAAATCTCGGCTACTGCCATGCCTTCATCTTCAGCTTTATGAGCCAACATGGGTCCACTTATGGCATCTCCTATAGCATAGACCCCTGTGATATTTGTTGAATAATTGCTATCAGTTTTGATCTGTCCACCGTCTGTGAGCGTTATACCAAGAGCTTCAAGACCTAGTCCATCAAGGAATGGCTTTCGTCCAGTTGCAACTAATACTACGTCAGCATCGACCTGGTGCTCGGTATCTTTTTTTTGGTTTACGTAAGTAACGCTGGCTGTTTTATTTTTAACAGAAACTGATTTTACAGCCGAACCCATGGTAAATTTGAGGCCTTGTTTTTTTAATATACGTTTAAAATTCTTTTGAATTTCTGCATCCATGCCTGGGGTGATTTCATCTAAAAATTCTATAACCTCTACTTCTGTGCCTAGGCGTGCATAAACGGATCCAAGCTCAAGACCAATTACGCCGGCACCAATGACGATCATTTTTGCAGGTATTTTGTCTAGGGCAAGAGCCCCTGTGGAGGTGACCACTATTTTTTCGTCGATCTTAATTCCTGGAAGGGCCGAAGGTTCTGACCCACTTGCTATAATAATATGCTTGGCTGTGTATGTTTCATCACCAATAAGAATTTCTCCAACGCTAGGAATCGATGCCCAGCCCTTTAACCAGTCGATTTTGTTCTTCTTAAATAAAAATTCAATGCCTTTAGTATTTCCCTCAATAACTTCAGATTTGTATCCCTGCATCTTGTTCCAATCAACAGAAGGATTATCAGCTATTAGGCCCATTTTTGCAAAGTTATGTTGTGCTTCATGGAGTTGATGGCTGGCGTGCAACAAAGCTTTTGATGGGATACAACCTACATTAAGGCATGTGCCTCCCAGGGTATCTCTACCTTCTACGCAAGCTGTTTTTAGCCCTAACTGAGCGCAGCGAATAGCGCTTACATATCCGCCGGGACCGGAACCAATCACAATTACGTCGTATGAAGCCACGAGACTTATCCTTCTAGTTGAACAGTAATGCGATTTATAACGCAAAATAACATCTTTTAGATTTTTAAAACCACTTTTTAACCTGTTAGAGATCCATGAGTAACCGACGTGGGTCTTCTAGGGCTTCTTTAATTCTCACAAGGAATGTCACTGCTCCCTTGCCATCGACTATTCTATGATCATAGCTAAGGGCCAAATACATCATCGGGCGAATTACAACTTGACCATTCAAAGCTATCGGACGCTCCTGAATTTTGTGCATCCCCAAGATTCCTGATTGTGGTGGGTTTAGAATTGGTGACGACATCAAAGAGCCGTAAACGCCTCCATTAGATATGGTAAATGTACCGCCTTGCATTTCAGCCATTGTCAGCTTTCCATCCCTTGCTCGGGACCCTTTTTCTGCAATTTCCTTTTCTATCTGCGCAAATGACATTGCGTCTGCGTCTCGAATTACGGGCACGACAAGGCCGGTCGGTGTACCGGCGGCTATGCCGATATGAACAAAGTTTTTGTAGATTATATCAGTGCCGTCGACTTCAGCATTAACTTCTGGCACTTCCTTAAGTGCGTGACAGCAGGCTATAGTAAAAAAGGACATAAAGCCCAATTTTACGCTGTGTTTTTTCAGGAATAGTTCTTTGTATTGATCACGTAATGCTATCACCTCGGTCATATCAACTTCATTATAAGTAGTTAGCATGGCAGCAGTATTTTGACTGTCCTTGAGGCGACGGGCAATAGTTTGGCGTAGGCGTGTCATCTTTACCCGCTCTTCGCGTGAAGCATCACTCACTGGTACTGGTGAGGGGGTATTGATGGGTGTGAGCTCTGGTGCTCCGCCAGTAGGATCCTTAAGGACATCGGCCTTCATGATACGTCCATCCCTCCCAGTAGGAATTACGTCGGATCTTGTAATTCCTTTTTCAGCCATTATTTTTTTGGCTGATGGAGCATCTTCGATATCAATAGTCTCAGATTTAGATGAGTTGGGCTCCTGCTTAGCTCGATTTGATAGCTGTTCGGAGGCTTTGGTTATCTGTGCAACAGCGCCTTCACTAATTTTTGCTAATAAAGCTTCAACGCTTACGGTAGAGCCCTCTGCGACCACAATTTCTGTAATAACGCCGGCTATAGGACTAGGGACTTCTACGGTTACCTTATCTGTTTCCAATTCACAAAGCATTTCATCCAATTCAACGGGATCACCAATTTTTTTAAACCATGTTGCAATAGTTGCTTCAGTGACAGATTCACCCAAAGTGGGCACACGAACTTCAGTGGACATATTTTATCCTTTCAACGTTAGCGCTTCATCAATGAGCGCTGCTTGCTGTGATTTATGAATTGATGCAAGGCCTGTGGCAGGCGAGGCCGAGGCAGAACGTCCGACGTAAGTTGGACGTAAGTTTTGAGCGCCAATACGATTGAGAACCCACTCAATATTAGGTTCAATAAATGACCATGCGCCTTGATTTTTTGGTTCTTCTTGACACCAGACAACGTCCGAGGATTTGAAGCGTTCCAGCTCTTTCACCATGGATATGGCTGGGAACGGATAGAATTGTTCAATTCGCATGAGGTATATATCGTTGATTCCACGCACATCTCTTTCTTCGAGGAGGTCATAGTAAACTTTACCTGAGCACAAAACTAATCGTTTAATTTTTTTGTCAGCTAAAAGTTTGGTTTTAGAATTTCCATATTGAGCATCGTCCCAAAGAACTCGATGAAAACTAGAACCCGAAGTAAACTCTTCGCGCTTTGAAACTGCCATTTTGTGACGTAGTAGTGATTTTGGGGTCATTAGTACTAATGGTTTGCGAAACGTACGATGAATTTGACGACGTAAAATATGAAAATAATTTGCTGGTGTTGTGCAATTCGCAACAATCCAGTTGTCTTGTCCACACATCTGTAAAAAACGCTCTAGTCTTGCGGAACTGTGCTCTGGCCCTTGGCCTTCAAAGCCATGTGGAAGGAGCATCGTTAGCCCAGACATCCGAAGCCATTTGCTTTCACCGCTTGAAATAAACTGGTCAAACATAATTTGGGCGCCATTTGCAAAATCTCCAAATTGAGCCTCCCACATTACTAAAGCGTTTGGTTCAGCCAAAGAATAGCCATATTCAAAACCCAAGACGGCGTATTCAGAAAGCATCGAGTCTATCACTTCGTATTCACCCTGTCCCTTACGAATGTTATTTAGAGGGTAATAACGCTCTTCTGTATTTTGATTTACCAATCCTGAGTGCCGATGGCTAAACGTACCACGCGTGCTGTCTTGCCCAGATAGGCGCACTGGGTGACCTTCAGTTAATAAAGATCCAAACGCCAATGCTTCACCAGTAGCCCAATCGATTTCTTTTCCAGACTTTAAATTATTAGCTTTTGTATCAAGCATTCTTTGCACTGTTTTATGCACTGGAAATTCATTTGGAACTTGTCCCAAAGCTTTTGCAACGTCGTTGAAAGTTGTCTCGGGTATTGCTGTGTCACCCCGTTGATATTCTTCACCACGGCGATTTATTTTTGACCACCTGCCATCTAACCAGTCGGCTTTATTAGGTTTATAGCTTTTACCTGCTTCAAACTCCGCAGTTAGGTAAGCCTGAAAGTCAGCTTTACTATCTTCAATTTCACCTTCAGGTATTAAGCCATCTTTTACCAAGCGCGCGGTGTAGAGTGAGAGTGTTGTTTTTTGGTTTTTAATTTTTTTATACATTATGGGGTTTGTAAACATTGGCTCATCACCTTCGTTATGGCCAAATCGCCGATAACAAATAATGTCTAGAACGACGTCTTTTTTAAATTTCTGTCGATACTCAGTAGCTACTTTCGCTGCATGAACCACTGCCTCAGGATCGTCACCATTCACGTGGAAGATGGGTGCCTCTACCATCAGTGCAATATCTGTTGGGTATGCTGAGGAGCGGCTAAAGTGGGGTGCTGTTGTAAAACCTATTTGGTTATTTACAACAATGTGTATTGTCCCACCATTTTTGTGGCCTTTGAGGCCAGATAAGCCAAAACCTTCAGCTATTATGCCTTGGCCTGCAAATGCCGCATCGCCATGTAACAGAATTGGCAGAACAGTTGTCCGCTCTGAATCATTATTTTGATCCTGCTTTGCGCGCGCTTTTCCCAAAACTACAGGATTTACTGCCTCCAAATGACTTGGGTTTGCAGTTAATGAAAGATGCACGTTATTGCCGTCAAACTCCCTATCTGAAGATGCTCCAAGGTGATATTTTACGTCACCTGATCCATCGACGTCCTCAGGCTTGGAGGATCCACCCTGAAATTCATTAAAAATAGCGCGGTAAGGTTTTGCCATTACATTGGCAAGTACAGATAAGCGGCCACGATGTGGCATTCCAATAATTATGTCTTTAACACCCAGTGCGCCGCCACGTTTTATTATCTGCTCCATTGCTGGGATAAGGCTCTCTCCTCCATCAAGACCAAACCTCTTGGTACCCATGTATTTTACGTGGAGAAATTTCTCAAAGCCCTCGGCTTCTACAAGCTTTTTTAAAATAGCTTTTCGTCCCTCACGCGTGAAACTAATTTCTTTACCAAAGCCCTCTATTCGTTCCTTTAGCCAGGAGGATTGTTCAGGGTCCAAAATATGCATATATTGTAGGGCGAACGTGCCACTATACGTTCGTCTAACAATTTCAAGAATTTCGCGCATCGATGCAAATTTTAAACCCAAGACATTGTCTAAAAAGATTGGCCTATCAAGGTCAGCTTGATTAAAACCATAAGTATTGGGATCTAATTCGGGTCGTTCGGTTTCCATGCGCATATTTAAGGGATCAAGATCTGCGCTTAAGTGACCACGAATTCGGTAGGCGCGGATCAGCATTAACGCACGCACACTGTCAAGTACGGCTCTCTTTATCTGGTCGTCATCAAGATTTGCATCACTTTGCTCGGCCATAGTAGGCATATTTTTGTTAGGGTTAGCAGTTTTTGTGGTGTTGGGATATTCTCCAGTCAGAGCAGATGTAAGATCGTCCATCGGGAGTGGTGGCCAATCGTTTCGACCCCAAGATGGCCCCGATGCCTCAGCTAAAGCTTCGACATTAGCATCGCCAAGCTCTTTAAAAAATTTAGACCATTGCTCATCTACAGATTCTGGGTTTGTGGCGTAGCGGGCATGCATTTGTTCCAAGTACTCTGCGTTGTGGCTTTGCATGAAAGAGGAAGCATGAAATTGAGTGTTGTCTGGATGATTAGTCATTGAAGATTACCTCAAAGTGGGCTGGAAGTATAGAATTTAAAGCTTTTTTTAACTTCTGGAAGCATTGGGATTAAAATCATTCTACATAATAAGGGCAACATGCTATTGGTAACCCAATATTGAGTTTCTAATTGAAAAAGGCGAAGCAAGTTGCAAAATTTGTTAATGTCTGCCGTATATCTGTTTATTATTTTATACTGGCTTAAAATCATCTCCATAAGGTTACCCTATCGCCTCTAATACAGCTTCTCCTAGGCCAGCTGGACTTTCCGCAACAATAATTCCGGCTGACCGCATTGCTTCTATTTTATCGTCTGCCCCACCTTTCCCACCGGCCACTATGGCGCCAGCATGGCCCATACGGCGGCCAGGGGGCGCGGTGCGTCCTGCAATAAATCCAGCAGTGGGTTTCCATCTACCTTTTTTCTTTTCGTCAGCTAAAAATTGCGCAGCCTCTTCTTCCGCAGATCCGCCAATCTCTCCAATCATGATTATGCTCTCAGTTTCATCATCCGCTAGGAACCATTCCAGCACATCCAAGTGCTCAGTTCCCTTTATTGGATCACCGCCTATGCCGACGCAGGTTGATTGGCCTAATCCTACGTCTGTGGTCTGTTTAACTGCCTCATACGTCAAAGTTCCAGACCGAGACACCACGCCAACTGATCCGCGGTGGTGGATGTGTCCTGGCATAATTCCAATCTTGCAAGCACCGGGAGTTATAACGCCGGGGCAATTGGGCCCCACTAATCGGCTGGATGACCCCTCCAGTGCCCTTTTAACTCTTATCATATCTAAAACTGGAATGCCTTCGGTGATACATACTATTACTTCCATTTGGGCATCAATTGCCTCCAATATTGAATCGGCGGCAAATGGTGGTGGAACATAAATTACCGTTGCATTGGCGTTTGTAACAGACTTTGCTTCATGTACGGAATTGAATACTGGTAGGTTTAGATGTGATTGACCGCCCTTTCCAGGCGTCACACCGCCCACCATGTTGGTGCCATATTCAATTGCTTGTTCGGAATGGAATGTGCCCTGACTGCCCGTAAAACCCTGACATATAACTTTGGTGTTTTGATCAATTAGCACGGCCATTAGACGCTCCTTTTAATAAAATCTTGATTTGTCTTAATCATCTCGCGTCAAATTTCTTTAACTGCCGCAACAATCTTTTGGGCACCATCTTTTAGGTCATTGGCCGCAATTACATTTAGATCACTTTCATTTATGATCTTTTTACCTTTTTCCACATTAGTACCCTCAAGCCTTACAACCAAAGGAACCTTTAGACCGACTTCCTTAACTGCCGCAACGACGCCTTCAGCAATTACGTCACAACGCATAATGCCACCAAAGATATTGACTAGTATGCCTTTCACCTGTGGGTCAGATGTAATTATTTTAAAGGCTTCTGTTACCTTTTCTTTGGTTGCACCTCCCCCAACGTCCAGAAAGTTTGCGGGTTCTGCGCCGTAGAGCTTAATTATATCCATGGTGGCCATAGCCAAGCCTGCGCCATTGACCATACAGCCAATTTCACCGTCTAGGGCTATATAATTCAGATCGTGTTTGCTGGCCTCAAGTTCTTTTGGATCTTCTTCTGTTGTATCACGCAATTCCGATATATCAGCATGTCGGTAGACGGCATTACCATCAAATCCCATCTTGGCATCTAAGCATTTTAGATCTCCACTGCCGGACACAATAAGTGGATTTATTTCTAACATTTCCATATCTTTTTCTACAAACATCTGAAAAAGGTTGCCCATCAAGGTAACGCATTGCTTAACCTGTTTTCCACTTAGTCCAAGATTAAATGCAATCCGCCGTCCATGAAATCCCTGATATCCTGTTGCTGGATCAACTGAAAAGGATATTATTTTTTCCGGGGTGGATGCGGCAACCTCTTCAATGTCCATGCCGCCCTCGGTTGAGGCAACAAAAGATATCCGACTAGTTTGCCTGTCCACCAAGATTGCGAGATAAAACTCGTTTTTTATTTCTGAACCGTCTTCAATATAAACGCGATTAACTTGCTTTCCGGCTGGTCCAGTTTGCTTAGTGACTAATGTACGGCCCAGCATAGCCTTTGCCTCTTTTTCGGCTTCCTCAACACTTTTAGCCATACGAACTCCACCGGTTACACCGGCGTCCGCCTCTTTGAAATGCCCTTTTCCTCGACCCCCTGCATGGATCTGAGCTTTTACAACCCAAAGTGGACCATCCATTTCGCTTGCAGCTATTTTCGCTTCGTCAGCTTTTAGTACGACCCTACCATCCGATACCGGTGCGCCGTAACTCCGCAGCAAGGCTTTCGCCTGATATTCGTGAATGTTCATTTGGTCTTCCTATCAAGTATTATGATTCCAAATGTACCGGGAATTTCGCAAGGTATTACAGGTCTTTATTTGAAATTCTGAATATTTCGTACATTTGTGATCACGGTAAAAAATCCGTGATCACAAATTATTAATTTTAAAGGTTTGAATGAAGATTTTGCTAGGTTTGGTAATTTTTAAAACATTATTTTAGAAAAATGCCTGTAGCCCAGTTTGTGCACGTCCTAATATTAAAGCATGGACATCATGCGTTCCTTCATAGGTATTTACTGTCTCTAAGTTCGCTGCATGACGCATAATTTGAAAATCTTCTGATATACCATTTCCACCATGCATATCTCGGCTGATACGGGCAATATCCAATGCCTTTCCACAGTTATTACGTTTCATTAGACTAATTAGCTCTGGGCTGGCTGTGCCATCATCCATCATTTGGCCAAGACGAAAAACAGATTGAAGGCCAAGTGCAATTTCAGTCTGCATGTCTGCTAACTTTTTTTGGAATAATTGTGTCTGAGCGAGTGGCTTGCCAAATTGTTTTCGATCAAGACCATACTGTAGGGCAGCATTCCAACAGAATTCAGCGGCCCCCAACACGCCCCATGCTATTCCATATCTAGCTCGATTAAGACAACCAAAGGGGCCTTTCAGGCCTTCAACATTTGGTAGCAGCGCATTTTCACCAACTTCAACACCATCCATCACTATTTCACCAGTAACGGAAGCTCGGAGTGATAATTTTCCTCCAATTTTAGGGGCACTTAGTCCGCGCATGCCTTTTTCCAAAATGAAACCACGAATTTTATCACCATGAGCCTCTGACTTTGCCCAGACTATAAATACATCTGCGATTGGTGAGTTCGATATCCACATCTTAGATCCTGTAATACGATACCCAGTGGATGTTTTCTCTGCACGGGTTTTCATGCCTGCTGGATCAGAACCTGCGTCAGGCTCTGTCAGTCCAAAGCAGCCAATTAAATCACCTGCACATAATTCAGGTAGATATTTTTGACGCTGTTGCTCATTGCCGTATGCATGAATTGGATAAATAACCAATGAAGACTGCACCGACATCATAGAGCGGTACCCACTATCAACGCGTTCAATTTCGCGGGCAATCAATCCATAAGCTGAGTAGCTGGCTCCTATGCCGCCATATTCCTCTGGAATGGTAGAACCAAGTAGCCCAGCCTGTCCCATTTTTTTGAACAGATCTGGTTGGACATGAGCCTCTCGATACACTTCTACGATTGACGGCTGAAGCTCTTTTTTAGCAAACTGTGCCGCTGCATCACGCAACATGCGGTCATCTTCAGTTAATTGACTTTCTAATAAGAAGGGGTCTTGCCAATAGAAATCTCCAAGTTGTGGTTTGAGTTCTGACATTATTGATCACCCTTTAATTTTAATTGAATGTTAATGAGGCAAACTATTTTTAAAAAAATACCCTGAAAATTTAATTAAACACTACAAATGACAATTTGAAGAAATAAAATTCTAAATTTTTAATTAGAATTCGTCTAATTGTATTTTAACTTATGACTTGGGTAGAGGCCCGATGAGCATAATCATTTGCCGCCCCTCCATCTTGGGCATATTTTCCACTTTACCCATCTCTTTGGTATCATCTGCAACGCGAAGTAAAAGCTCACGGCCAAGCTCTTGGTGGGCCATCTCTCTGCCCCTGAAGCGCATTGTGATTTTAACTTTATCACCATTTTCTATGAATTTATAAACATTACGCATTTTTACTTCGTAGTCATGCGTATCAGTATTTGGGCGGAATTTAACTTCCTTGATCTCTATAATTTTTTGTTTTTTTCGTGCCTCGGCTTCTTTTTTCTGGGTTTCATACTTGAATTTCCCA
Organism: Planktomarina sp.; assembly: GCA_017856985.1. Classification (GTDB taxonomy): domain Bacteria; phylum Pseudomonadota; class Alphaproteobacteria; order Rhodobacterales; family Rhodobacteraceae; genus Planktomarina; species Planktomarina karensis. Next base: position 10,417 of record JAFMEA010000010.1, on the reverse strand, counting down.
AAGTCCATGATTTTGCAAACTGGTGGGTTTGCATTTGGCGAAATTTCGACCAAATCCAATCCTGCCTCTTCGGCCATAACCATTGCACGTTGTGGTGTTACTAATCCAACATTTTCGCCTTCAGCATCAATTAAGCGAAGTTCAGGATTATTAATGCGTTCATTTACGCGGGGTCCAGTTTCGCGCTGCGGAGGCGCGTTGTGAGGTCTTCGAGCTATAACAGTAGTCCTTTTTTAAATAAATGTATGTGGAGTACCTAGCGTCCCACTGCTCTAGTTTCAAGGTTAATGTTAGGCGCTTAGACCATTCTCATTTATTAACCCCGCTTGCACATAAAATAGTTTCAGTAACATGCAGTTATTGAGCCATTAATGCAGAAACGTATTGATTATTGTTGAAAAATAAATTGTTTGTACTTTCTGTCTGGAGCTAACCCACAAAAGCTTTTTCGACGACGTAATCACCGGGGTCCGAGTTAGCACCCTCTTTTAAACCATATTTCTCCAAAATTCTTTTTATATCGGTGTTAAGTCCCATAGAACCACAAACCATTGCGCGGTCATTAATTGAGTTAAAATTAGTAACGCCGAGTTCTTTAAACAGTGTTCCATCCTCTAACAAAGTTGTGACTCTACCCATCTTATTAGATTTTTCCCGGGTTGTAGTGGGATAATAATGTAACTTTTCCTGCGCTTGTTCGCCGACCAAAATATCATTTTTAGTTGCATGGATCAATTCTTCACCAAATTTCAAGTCTGCCAAATCTCTGCAGGTGTGGGTGAGCACAACCTTTTCAAATCGCTCGTATGTTTCGGGTTCACGAAGCAGTGACGCAAATGGTGCAATACCTGTTCCCGTGGAAAAAAACCAAATTCGTTTTGCAGTTGTCAGGGCGTCATGTACTAAAGTTCCGACAGGCTTTGGACGTAAAATTACCTGATCATTAGGCTTGATATGTTGTAGTTTACTTGTAAGTGGTCCATTTTCAACTTTGATAGAGTAAAACTGCAGGGTCTCGTCCCAAGATGGGGACGCGATCGAATATGCTCGCAGAAGTGGCTTTATTTTGCCAGTCTCTGGATTTGGGTCACCCATCAAGCCGATCATTACAAATTCACCAGATCTGAAGCGCAACGACGCCGGTCGCGTGACACGAAACCGAAACAAACTGTCACTGTAATGTTGGACTTCTGTCACGGTCTGTGCGTCGGGCAATAGCTGCGATTGGGATGTGTCTTGGGGCACGGTGCTGAGCTCGGTCTTATTGGTTTCTAGGGGCGTTTACGCTTTGAATACTAAAAGTTCAATTGCCAGAAAATAATAGTGATTATTCTGCAATCAAAAATAAATTACTTATTATAGAAAATTTTTAACAGAGGCCTAACTCTATAATATTAATATTTCAGCATTAAAGCCTTTAGGCCATGGAAATGATACGTGTCTCCGTATTCTGCGGGTGAATTTATTTGTAGATTAGGTAGGCGTTCAAAAAGGGTAGCTAGGCCCAAATTGATTTCCAATCGAGCCAATGGCGCGCCGACACAAAAGTGAATGCCAGCTCCAAATGACTGATGTTGACCAGGTTTACGAAAAGGATCAAATTTATTAGGATTTTCCAAAAAAGCTGGATCCCGGTTCGCTGATGCCAATACACAAGCTACCTCTTGGCCTTTCTCTATTTTATAACCAAAGCAGTCGATATCTTCATAAGCAAAACGAGTGAAGACATGAAGCGGTGGATCATAGCGTAAAACCTCTTCAATCAATTCGGATGTTACTGATCTAAAATTTGTTGGTAACAGCGTATTTAATGCGTTGCCAAGTGTATGGACGGTAGCTTCATGCCCCGCATTCAATAGTAAAATGCATGTTGAAATCAGCTCAGCTCCAGTCAGCTTTTCTCCTAATTCTTCAGCGGCGATTAAATCTGACAATAGGTCAGGGCGAGGGTTTTTACGCCGATGCGTTATGTAGCTTTCTAGAAATTCGGTAAACTCAATAGTGGCTAGATTGGCTGCTAACTCAATTTCATGACTGCGCTTTGATTGATACATAGCGACCATTGCGTTTGACCAACGTAAGAGGTCATCACATTTTTCAGTGGGTACGCCTAGTAGACTAGCTATTACGCGCACTGGTAGAGGGCGTGCGAAATAATTAAGAAAATCAAATGGCTTATCTGGAAATCCGTCTATCAATCGGTGGCAAGTGGCTCTGATCTCGTCTGAAGTAGAGGCAACAGTCTTGGCTGTAAATGCCCGCAGCACTAATCCCCGCAGACGTTTGTGTCTGGGTGGCTCGAGTGCAAGCATTGAGTGAGATTCATTAGCCTGCCATTCTGTTAAATGTATTGGGCACTGTGCTGGACTGGGTGGCTCAGTTCCTAAATTGCGGTTGCTTAAAATCATTCGCACTGCGCGGTGACTTACCGCTGCCGGCATTTCATAGTCTTCCCACCAAACTACGTCACCTAATTTACGAGCGATTTCGTAGGCTGGGTAAGGGTTTTGAACAAACGTTTGGTCAAAGGGCGATTGGTTAAAACTTTCCATGAGACCATATCGCCTGAACTGTTTTGCGAAGCAAGTTGGAAGTGAAAACATTATATTAGTAATGAACCGGCACTGTATCTTTATGCCTTAACGTGGCACTATTTTAATGTTTTGTTTGCAGCGCCCATGCACCATTGCTTGCCATAACATATATTGCCTATATTTTTATTGTAACCTAAAGCTCAATCATATTGACCGATTGGGAAGCTAAATAACGCCCTTGAGCTGAAAGTGACGTGGAACTCTCGTCGTACTTTTTAGTCGTAGAATTATAAGGATGACTACTATGGATCCAATATTGCTCACTACAGAAATGGTAGTTGTTTTGGCAGTCCTTGGGGTCACAGTTTTTCTTTTTGTTACTGAAGCTTTTCGCATAGATCTTACCGCCATCCTTGCAATGGTCACTTTGGGTCTTTTGAGCCAATTGCCGGGTTTGCATAATCTAGCAGATCCTTCAACATTGTTTGATGGTTTTGCATCCAACGCAGTGATTTCGATTATAGCGGTAATGATCATAGGTGCCGGCCTTGATAAAACTGGATTGATGTCAAAAGTGGCAGGATACATTTTAAAAATTGGGGGTAGTACAGAGCGTCGAATTATCCCCATTATGTCAGGTTCGGTTGGCGTGATTTCGTCCTTTATGCAAAATGTTGGAGCCGCAGCACTTTTTTTACCAGTTGCTAGTCGAATATCAGTAAGAACAGAAATATCGCTGTCGCGCTTGTTAATGCCTATGGGGTTTTGTGCTATCTTGGGGGGTACCATTACGATGGTGGGCTCGTCCCCGCTGATTTTGTTGAATGACCTTATGGGGGTCGCCAACGCAGGATTACCTCCCAACCAACAGATGCAGCCGTTTGGTTTATTTGATGTTACTCCCATTGGTATTTGTCTTGTTATTACTGGGATACTTTACTTTATCATTCTTGGAAGGTGGGTCTTACCTTCTGGAAAAAGTAATGACGAGGGTGCTTCTGGGCAATCAATGCGTGAATACGTAAAAAATACCTATGGGCTACAGGTGGATATTTTTGAAGTCAAAGTTCCTGAAGGAAATATCTTGATTGGCCATTCTCTTGCTGATTTAATGGATGCGCATCACATTTACATCATTGGTACGGACTATCGTGGAAAGCGCGTGGTCGCGCCTCTGGCGACAACTCAAATTGAAGCTCCATGTAGGTTGGCAATTTTGGGATTGCGCAGGGTGGTCGAAGAGTTTGCCGTAGACTTCGGACTTGAACTACTGCCAAAACTTCAAAACTTTTCAGATGAGTTTGCCGCAACACATGCTGGGGTTGCTGAACTTGTAATACCTCCCGGATCACCAGTAATTGGCAAAACACCAGGAGAAATAAGATACCGGGCAACACACGGTCTTTCACTTTTAGGAATTCACCGTAGTACAGAAACTTTGAGCCATGTCGAAACTCCAGAACATTCGGCCACTCGTTTAACTGATATACCCTTATTTGCTGGTGATACGTTGATTGTTCACACAACATGGGAATCTTTAACGCGTCTTAGTAACAACCGTGATTATGTAATTGTTACTTCTGAGTATCCAAGGGAAGAGGTTCGACCTCAAAAAGTTGGTTGGGCTTTAGCATTCTTTTCAATAGCTATAGTGATGATCCTCACGACTGATATTCGCTTATCTCTTTGTTTGTTGACTGGCGCTGTCGGTATGGTTGTAACCCGTGTTCTGTCAGTGGATGAAGCCTACGGGTCGGTCGGCTGGAATACTGTATTTCTTTTGGCTAGCTTGATCCCACTTGGGATTGCTGTGCAGGCTACTGGGACGGCCGGTTGGATTGCCCAGCAGATTCTTAGTTTGTTGGATGGCTGGCCTGTTTGGGGACTACAAATTGGGGTAGCCATCATGGCTACTATTTTTACGCTAATTATGTCAAATGTAGGTGCCACAGTTTTGCTGGTTCCACTTGCTGTTTCAATCGCTGTAGCTGCTGGTGCTAATCCTGCAGTATTTGCCCTCACTGTAGCGATCTCTACGTCGAACTCCTTCTTGATTCCGACCCACCAAGTAAATGCACTAATAATGGGTCCGGGTGGATATCGAGTAACAGATTTTGTCCGATGTGGTTCTATTATGACAGTTTTGTTTTTAATTGTTTCAATGTTTGTTATGAACTTAATATTCTAACTTTTAGCTAATGCTCGCATGATTGGAATAAAGTCAGCTGATTTTAAACTTGCGCCTCCGACCAGTGCCCCGTTGACATTTGTCGCGCTGAAAATTTCTGCAGCATTGCTGGGTTTTACCGAACCGCCATATAATATTGAAATTTTTTGTCCACTGGATCCATAGTTTTTAGTTAGTAATGCTCTAATTGCATCGTGCATTTGGCAAATTTCTTTGAATGATGGAATGACGCCAGTTCCAATCGCCCAGATTGGCTCATACGCTAGTATGATTTCAGAATTTGTTGGTATGGAGCCTTTGATCTGTAAACTCACTGCCTCAATTGCGTCCCCGCTCTCGCGCTGTTGCAGTTTTTCCCCTACGCATATAATCGGTTTTAAATCTGCGGCAATTGCGGCCTCAGCTTTTGCCTTTACTATCGTTGAATTTTCGCCATGATAGGTGCGTCTCTCAGAATGGCCAACAATTACATAACTTGCTCCCATATCTGCTAACATATTTGCTGATATATCGCCTGTATAAGCACCGCTTGGCTTAGGGTGACAATCCTGACCCCCAATAAAAATTTCATTACAGAACTTAGTGGCATTTCCTAGAAGTGTTGTTGGAGGACAAATGATCGTTCTACAATCCAGCTGGTCTGCAGCTTTTGATATCAATTGTAGTTCTGAAATGTCAGTTTGCTGACCATTCATTTTCCAATTTCCTGCAGCTATTTTTGTAGGCATTAAAACCCCTCTGGTTGTATGTTTTTAATAACCCGAAAACTTGGCACTCTTTTCTACGGTTGAATAAATCCAACATTGCGTCAACTTTTTTTGTTCGAAATGTTGTAAGTTAAGCTTAGATTTTAATAATATGCTCTAATAATGGCTACTCAACGCTATGTTTTAATTAGAAGGTAACGTAATTTAAAAGCTATATCTCAGCTGAAAGGGATTCATCAAATTTAATACTTTCCCCACATCCACAGGCGTCAACAACATTTGGGTTTTTGAATTTAAAGCCTGCCTCTAATACGCTTGTTTCATAATCAATTTCTGTCCCAAACAAAAACATTTGTGCCATCGGAGCGATTAATATAACTGCCCCCTCACTTTCAACTACTTCATCGTGTGATGTTGTAACGTCTACAAATTCCATTGTATATTCCATACCCGCACAGCCACCTTTTTTTACGCCAATTCTTAAGCCTTCATGAGCATTTTTTTTCATTAGCTTTTTTATTTGATTTGCTGCAGCTTCTGTCAGTGTGACGGCCGGTTTTCCAGGAATGCCAAACATTTAAGATCCTATTAAATATGCGAGAAATTTAATTCCATAAGTAGTTTAACGGAAGTATTCTGAATTTCAATTAATTACATGAAACCTAATTCCAGCCGCGCTTCATCTGACATCATATCCATGCCCCATGGTGGTTCCCAAATAAGTTCAACGTCTACGTGTTTTACTCCTGGCAGGGGCTCTATTGCTTCTGCCACCCAACCAGGCATTTCACCTGCGACAGGACAGCCTGGTGCCGTTAGGGTCATTATGATTTGTACTTCAGACTCGTTATTAATATTTACTGTATATATTAAGCCTAAATCAAAAATATTGACTGGTATTTCTGGATCGTAAACCGAACGGATACTTTCTACGATAGATTCATAGAGCGGGTGTTCTGTACTTGAGGGCGCTATCAAAGGGGTACCTTCGAGTTGAGCGTCTTCAGACATAGCTTGTTCCTTAATTGTTTGAATGAGATATATGCCGCGGAGCCCCCGGGGTAAAGGGCGACCTCAATTTATATCTTTTTTGGCATTATTCGGTTCCTCCCGTTACATTTTACTTCTGATGATTATTTTTTAATTTCAGAATATTGTTTTGAAGGCTTGATCCCAATCTTGTGTTAAAGCATTTGGTAGTTATGGCAGAAAAATTTTCTTTTACACTTAACTCCACTTCGGGCAAAGCGAGGCTTGGAACTATAACAACTGCGCGAGGCAAAATTAGGACGCCAGCATTTATGCCAGTGGGTACGGCGGCGACTGTGAAAGCAATGCTACCCGGGTCCGTGAGGGAGACTGGCGCTGACATACTTCTATGCAATACTTACCACCTGATGCTGCGGCCAACAGCTGAAAGAATAGACCGCCTTGGGGGTCTACATAAATTTATGAATTGGGAGCGCCCAATATTAACTGACAGTGGTGGTTTCCAAGTGATGAGTTTGGCTGACTTACGCAACATGAGTGAGGAGGGGGTGACTTTTAAGTCTCATATCGATGGATCCAAGCATAACCTAACCCCAGAACGCTCGATAGAAATTCAAAAGCTTTTGGACAGTGACATTTTAATGTGTTTTGACGAATGCCCGGCACTTCCAGCAACTCGAGATGATATCGCTCGCAGCATGCTTTTGTCTATGCGTTGGGCTGAACGATCGAAGCGGGCCTTTGGTGTTAACCCCGGCAAAGCTCTATTTGGCATTCAACAGGGCGGTTTGGAGTTGGACCTGCGTAAAGAAAGTGCGGAGAAACTCGGTGGCATAGGTTTTGATGGCTACGCTATCGGTGGTTTGGCGGTTGGGGAAGGTCAAAGTGCAATGTTTAAAGTTTTAGATTTTGCTCCAGATCAACTGCCGGTCGATAAGCCACGCTATTTGATGGGGGTTGGCAAGCCTGATGATATTGTTGGCGCAGTGTTGCGCGGTGTCGACATGATGGATTGTGTTCTTCCAAGTAGATCGGGCCGCACTGGTCAAGTATTTACTCGAAATGGGGTCGTTAATATTAAAAATGCCCGCCATCAAAATGATCCACGTCCATTGGATAATTATTGTAATTGTCCAGCATGTAGTAATTATTCCCGTGCCTATTTACACCATGTATTTCGGAGCCAAGAAATTATAAGTTCGATGCTACTAACCTGGCATAACTTACACTATTTTCAGGAACTTATGGAGAATATACGTCACGCTATTGCCGTGGATAAGTTTTCAGAATTTGTTTCAGAGTTTTTCGCTCAAAGGGTAAATGGAGATATTGATCCATTATAGCTCAATGCTATTATTTTTAGAATATAATTTGAAACCTTTGGTGAAAATAAAATTGAATCTGTTTTTGACCTTGAAAGAGCTTCGTTTACGCACCAAATAAACAATCAGGACAAAATGTTTAACTCCCGAACCTTACGTTTGCTTGGAATAATTTACTAAAAGGATCGATTATGACTTTAGAATTAGCTGACAGTTACCCAGTGTTGCCATTGCGGGATATTGTAGTCTTCCCCCACATGATTGTTCCACTATTCGTTGGTCGGGATAAGTCTGTGCGCGCGCTAGAGCAAGTCATGGATCAAGATAAACATATTCTATTGTCATCGCAGTGTGATCCAACTGAAGATGATCCCAGTGCTGATGGTATTTTCAGGGTGGGTGTTTTGGCGAACGTACTGCAGTTGCTAAAACTCCCTGATGGGACTGTGAAGGTGCTTGTGGAAGGTCGTGCACGGGTAAAAATAAACGAATTTCTGACAAATGAGTCCTTCTTCGAGGCAAAAGCAGTTTTGATGGAGGAAGTGGATGGCGATCAGCCCACCACGGAGGCTTTGGTGCGGTCCGTTTCGTCGGAGTTTGAGCAATATTCAAAAATAAAAAAGAATGTGCCTGAAGAAGCTCTCACAGCCATTAACGAAACGCGCAATCCGTCGAAGTTAGCTGATCTGGCTTCAGGCCATCTGGGCGTAGAGGTCGAACAAAAACAAGAACTCTTAGAAACTCTTAATGTGGCAGAACGACTGGAAAAAGTTTACGGCCTAATGCAAGGTGAGATGTCGGTATTAAAAGTTGAGAAAAAAATTAAAGTTCGGGTCAAAACCCAAATGGAAAAAACCCAAAGAGAATATTATTTAAATGAGCAGATGAAGGCCATACAAAAAGAACTTGGAGATGGCGATGAGGGCGAGGGTGAATTAGCTGAACTTGAGACTAAAATTGAGGCAACAAAATTTAGTAAAGAGGCCAAAGAAAAAGCAGAGGCTGAATTTAAGAAGTTAAAAAACATGTCTCCAATGTCGGCAGAAGCTACAGTCGTCCGTAACTATTTAGACTGGTTGTTGTCTGTCCCATGGGGTATTAAAAGCAGAGTAAAAAAGGACCTTAACAAAGCGAAAAAGACTTTAGATGATGACCATTATGGATTGGATAAAGTTAAAGAGCGGATCGTGGAGTATCTTGCGGTCCAGCAACGTTCGAGGAAGCTGAAAGGGCCAATAATGTGTTTGGTTGGCCCCCCTGGTGTTGGAAAAACATCTCTCGGTAAATCCGTTGCACGGGCTACCGGCCGTGAATTTATAAGGATTTCGCTTGGCGGTGTACGTGATGAGAGTGAAATAAGAGGACATCGCCGAACCTATATTGGTTCTATGCCGGGTAAGATCATTCAAGCTTTAAAAAAAGCAAAGACAAGCAACCCTCTAATATTGTTGGATGAAATAGATAAAATGGGACAGGATTTTAGGGGTGACCCAGCTTCTGCGATGCTCGAGGTTTTGGATCCTGAACAAAATTCCACGTTTACTGATCACTACCTTGAGGTGGAATATGATCTGTCTGATGTAATGTTTATAACAACTTCTAACAGTTATAATATGCCGGCGCCGTTACTTGACAGAATGGAGATCATACCTTTGGCTGGTTATACCGAGGAAGAAAAAGCTGAGATAGCTAATCGTCATTTACTTCCAAAGCAGATCAAAAATCATGGTCTGAAGGCCAAAGAGTTCTCACTAGGTTTTGAAGCGCTAAAAGAGATTATACGGACTTACACGCGGGAAGCTGGAGTTCGAAGTTTAGAAAGGGAAATAGGTAAGCTAGCTAGAAAGTGCGTGACTGCGATTGTTAAAAAAGAAAAAACATCAGTGGCGGTTACACTTGATAACTTGGAGGACTTTCTTGGTGTTAAAAAATACCGCTATGGCTTAGCGGAAGATGACCACCAAGTGGGTGTAGTTACTGGATTAGCATACACTAGCGCAGGTGGAGATTTACTACATATAGAGGCATTGAGGTTACCGGGTAAGGGTAGAATGAAGACTACTGGGACTTTAGGTGATGTGATGAAGGAAAGTATAGACGCAGCTAGTTCATATGTGAAATCCATTTCCCCAGAAATAGGAGTTAAACCGCCGCGATTTGATAAAATAGATATTCACGTTCACGTTCCAGAAGGTGCCACACCGAAGGATGGTCCATCTGCTGGGTTAGCAATGGTAACCTCAATTGTGTCGGTCCTTACAGGCATTCCGGTTTACAAAGATCTGGCGATGACTGGAGAGGTTACACTTAGAGGTAATGCATTACCTATTGGTGGATTAAAAGAAAAATTATTAGCGGCTTTAAGGGGTGGGATTAAAAAAGTTTTAATTCCAAAAGAAAATGAAAAAGACTTAATAGATCTGCCTGAGAGCGTCTTGAACGGTCTGGAGATAATTCCGGTAGAACATGTTTCTGAAGTCTTGGAACATGCCTTGGTATCAAAGCCAGAACCAATTTTATGGGATGAAGCTGCAGAAGAAGCCGCAGCGAGGATTGATGCGAAGCAGTTAGGGGAAGCAAGCGCAACAACCCATTAAAAAACTACTTGCATCACCCCTAGTCCGCAATCTATATCCAAATCAGTGGGTCGTTAGCTCAGTTGGTAGAGCGCTTCGT
>JAFMEA010000150.1 GCA_017856985.1 Planktomarina sp. | reverse complement strand
GTGTTCAGGTGTATGAGTTGTTCGCGACGACTGATTCCGACAGAGACGGCATTCCGGACTCAGATGACGCGTTCAAAGATGATCCAACCGAATACTTAGATACTGATTCTGATGGCATTGGTAATAATATTGATACCGATGATGACGAAGATGGTACGCCAGATTCAACAGATGCCTTCCCTCTGGATAAGTCAGAAACAACAGATACTGACGGTGACGGTTTTGGTAATGTGTACGATTCAGATGATGATGGCGATGGCGTTGCAGATACATCCGATGCGTTTGCATTAATTAGCCTGGGTGGCCTCACGGACACTGACGGAGATGGTCGCCCCAATGATTGTGATGCGACGTGTCAAAGCACCGGCATGACCGCAGATACAGATGATGACGCTGATGGTGTGCTGGATACGGCTGATGGGTTTCCATTAATTAGTCTGGGTACCCTCACGGACACTGATGGCGATGGCCGCCCCAATGATTGTGATGCGACGTGTCAAAGCACAGGCATGACAGCAGATACGGACGATGATGGTGACGGCACTGCAGATAGTTCAGATGCTTACCCTCTTGAAGCTTGCTGTTGGGTCGAACCTGCGGCTTCTGCTACCGGCGCGACCTTGAAACTGCTGCCGCAAGTGACCAATACCATTTCCGGGACTATAGACCCTTATGTACAAGACGGGAGAGTGGTTTCTGTCTCTCTTGAATCGACTATGCCTCCATCGTTAGGGACTGTCACAATGAACGCTTCTGGGGGCTGGACTTACCAAACGAACGCCACCTCGGCAGGTTCGGACAATATTACCTATTATGTTTCTGACGGAGTGAAAACGTCGGATATGCTCACGTTAACTATCACTTTGGTAACGGACCCTTTGTACAAATATCAGTGGCACTTAGATAACACTGGCCAAACTAACTTTGCGACTACTGCTGGCACCTCTGGTAAGGATATCAACGTCGATGCTGCGATTGTGGCGGGCAAAACTGGTGCCGGTGTAAAAGTTGCCGTCGTCGATTCCGGTCTAGAGCTTGCTCATGAAGATTTAGCAGCAAACGTCATCAGTGGCTCAAGAGATTTTGTTAACTCGGACGATGATCCCACCCCAAGTTCTAGTGCCGGTGATCATGGAACGAGTGTCGCAGGGATAATCGGTGCTGTGGGTTGGAACAATATCGGAGTAAGGGGAGTGGCTCCGGGAGCATCACTAAAAGGTTATAACTATTTAGTTCCAAGTGCCCAAGGAGTTACCAATTGGATTAGCACTTTTGGCGGGGAGACCTATTCCTCAGATATAGATATTTTTAACTTTAGCGCTGGAACCTATAACAGAGCTTTTAGTTTGGCCTCAAGCACGCATCAAACTACTTTCATAAGTACCCTTCCAAGTCTTCGTTCTGGCAAGGGTGCGATACTGGTCAAATCTGCTGGAAATTCTTTCAGCGAAGATGCTAACGCCTACTCTGGCTCGGCCGTATGTGGGCACTCAGCGGGGTTAGGGTTAAGCTGCCATGACGCGAACTTAGATAATCACCATTTTTGGCCTCAGGTAATTGTGGTGGGCGCATTGGCGGCTGATGGTAAAAAAAGTAGTTACTCTAGCGTAGGGTCTCCTCTATGGGTTTCTGCGCCGGGCGGCGAATATGGTGTTAACACAAGTTATATCAGCACTTCCGGTGTCGGTTTAGAACCCGCAATTATGACGACTGATTTATCAAGCTGTTCCAGCGGATATGGTAGCGCGGCTCAGACTTCGTCTTCCGAGGGAACGAGAGTTTATAACGCGTTTAACGACTTCGGCTCCCCCTATTCAGAAAACAGCAACTGTAATTATGTGAGCACGTTTAATGGAACTTCTTCGGCAGCGCCAAATGTCTCGGGCGTAATAGCTTTGATGTTAGAGGCCAATCCCAGCCTTACGTGGAGAGATGTGAAACACATATTGGCGACTACTGCCAACCAAGTTGACTCAGATATATCGCCAATATCTGTAGACGGAATTGCGTATCACTATTGGGTGGAAAACGATGCTAAATATAAATTCCACCCCTACTATGGTTTTGGAGGAGTGGATGCGACTGCAGCAGTTAATGCAGCGGTCAGTTACACGGCAGGCAGTCTAGGAACTCAGACTTACAAAGACTGGACGTTGTCAGGCACTTTGAATAGCACTGTGAGCGAGGGGGTGACAGCAACTTCAGTAATTAACATTTCTTCGTCGGGCACCCTAGAATTTGTGCGAGTGAGGGTTAACATGTCTCACTCATTGCCTTATGAAATTGGCATGAGGCTGGTGTCTCCATCCGGAACGGAAACGACGATTTTACAGCCATATACAGCTCTGAACGTAAATCCGAATGGGTATATCTACTTAGCGGCGAGCGCCTTTTACGGGGAGAGCATGAACGGCAATTGGACCCTCAAGCTCTTTGACCATAATACAAACAGCACTCAAATGACTTTGGGTGACTGGTCCATAGCGTTCTATCATAGGTAAGAATTAAATGAAGACATTACTATTACTGCTGTTGATCATATCTAGCATTCTTGTGTATGCAGAGTTTACAGGTTCTATTGAAGATCGTTCTCCCGAAATTGACCTCAATTTAACCGTCCTAGATGCATCTGTGGTTGCTGAGGCTGACAGCTTGGCTTTATTGGGCGATGTGGCTGTGATCGATAAATCTAATGAGGGCAAGTACTCAAGACCTGCCTCGACAGGCTCATCTTTGCTGGTGGTTCGTGATCCTATGACAGGTAAATATGGAACTTCAGACGGCGGAATAATCATACGCACGCGCGAAAGTGAATCTTTGTCAGCGATTGCGGCTGATTATGGCTTAGACCTAAAGCATGAGTTTAGTGCTCTTCCGATGGGAGTACTTATGCCGAAAAACATAAGCGCTGCAGCTTCGGTTTTAACCACCTTGAGAGCGGATTCGAGGATTTTATCCGCAGATTTAGATGTAAATTTTTATGACGCAAGAGCGAATTGAACAACGTTGCAGAGATTTTATCGAACTTGTGGGACCTATTATCATCGCAGACTAGTTCCATTTTTTCCTTGGATATTATTGGAAGTCTCTTAAAAAAATGAGAGGCTAGTGATGTCCAAACGAGGCCGTTAGTGCTTTGTTTTCCTTGACATGGTAGAGGTCGGCGGTTCGAATCCGCCTGGTCCTACCAAATTCAGC
>JAFMEA010000149.1 GCA_017856985.1 Planktomarina sp. | reverse complement strand
AATAAATGGAGAACGCTTTTACTTGTGGCGCGCCGCTGATCACGAAGTCGAAATTCTTGAATACTTTGTTACAAAACGACGCAATAAGGCTGCGGCTCAAAATACGCTAAATGCGTTAACACCAAGCAAGGTCTCTGTCCGTCGTGGAGGAAGCCAGTGCCGAAGTTATTAACTTTGGACAGTTTACAAACAGTAACAATGTCACAGAAGCAAAACTGGGTGAGACCTTTGGCCAGTGGCTTGATGGCAGAGCGGTCTTTGCTGTTCAAACCAAAGGGTGGCTCATCTGGAACGGTAGTTATTGGCGGGCCGATGAACGCGCTTTGATCAACAAGTTTGCTTTCCAGTTTATAAGCGAAGCTAAACAAGCTCTATTTGATACAAGCAACCACAGTGCTGCAGGAAACTTATCATCTTTTGAGAGTCTCAATCGGCTAGAAAACCTATGCAAGTTAGCTTCCACAGACAGAGCGGTTTCACTAAGTGCTTTTGATACTGATCCAATGCTTCTGGCAGCCCCCAACCAGTGGGTACATCTCGAATCCGGTTTAGCGTATGATCCCGATTCGTCTGTTCTTATAAGTAAAGTAATAGCGACTGACTATTGCGCCAAAAGTACATGCCCAAGCTTTGAGGCTTTCCTGAATGATATCTTTGAGAAGGATCAAGATCTGATTTCTTATGTTCAAAGGGCTGTCGGATACTGTCTGACAGGATCAACCTCCGAGCAATGTCTATTCATCCTGATAGGCGATGGAGCAAACGGAAAATCAACCTTCGTCAATGTGATAAACAAGCTGCTGGGGGACTATTCAAAAGCGGCTTCGTCTCAAACTCTTGTGGCTAAGGGAAGTTCCTCAATTGGCGATGATTTGGTTGACCTTGTTGGCGCGAGGCTGATTTCAGTTAGCGAAACTGAGACAGGTGAGGCCTTAGCAGAAGCCAAGATTAAGCAGATGACTGGAGGAGATGTTCTAAAGGGTCGCCCGTTATATGGCAGTTGGCTGGAGTTTAGTATTATCGGGAAGATATTGCTGGCCACAAATAGTTTGCCGCAGATCAACAATACTGACCTTGGCATTTGGCGTCGGATACAGGCTATTCCTTTCAACCGCACCTTTACTGCAGAACAACAGGATAAAGATCTCGGGAGCAAACTTACTAAAGAACTGCCAGGCATACTCAACTGGGCAATACAGGGCTGTTTAGATTGGCAAGACCGGGGCCTTAATCCACGAAAAATATCATTTTGGCAGCAGCCGTTTCACTACTTCCAGCCACAGCTTTTGCTGATGGTCACAATGGACATGGCCAGGGCTTTGCCAGCACGGTTTCCTCCACAACTATTGAAGGAAAATCGGGTTCAATTACCCATATGATTTCAGAAGATATTTGGCAGTACCAAAAGGCACCTGAGGGCTGGCCCACCGCAGCCATGGCAACTTGTCATTACACCATACTGATGGAAGCAGGACAGCAAGCACCTTCATCGATTAATGGTGTTTGTGAGTCCGTTGACCCTGATGGAGATGCCTCAGTTTGGCTTGCTGCCATTGATACCAGCACAGGCATGGGAACAGGAACCCTGACCAGTGGCACTGGTAAATATCGCAACACTAATCCGAAACCAAGTTTTCAGACCACATATCAAATTGATGCAACACACAGCATTTACGATTTCAAGTGGTAGGACACAAAGCAATAAAACGAAAATTTGTGGACTGTAGTTCATCCTCAAAAGATCAGAAATATGGAGAAGGTAAATGAAAAGATTTCTTATTCAACGGGAAATGGACGGCATCGGTGGTGCTCCAAGGAACGATTTAAACAATGCTGGCAAAGGTTCTGAAGAAGTTTTGGAGACCATGCGATCTGAAGGTAAAAATATCCAACAAGAGCAGAGTTATGTCTTAGGCAATTCAATTTTCTGCGTTTACTTGGCTGATAGCGAGGATCTTATAAACGAACACTCAAAACTAAGCGGTACTCCAGTTACAAAAATTTCTGAAGTAACTGCTGTTATCAAACATAATACTTCTTTTGTTTCATAGAAGACAATTATGATAGGATAATATCTATTAACAAAGCCCACTTTGAAAAAATCGGGCTTTGTTAAACAAAAACCGATAATTTTTCACGAAGTGGTAACACCAATGAGTGGAGAATTCTTCATTCTATAAAGAATAACTAAATAGGATGGGGCAAACTGTAATAATTTGCATCAGCCTGTCCTGAATTGCTCAATCAACGAAAATGGAAGGAATGTTGATATGCCTATTGAAGTCAAAAACTTTGCGTCGCAGGCAGATGAGGCTAAAGATATGCCTAACGCACGCATGGAAGCCGTTAATGTTTTGGGCCAGCGTGTTATGAAGCTCACGTTAGCGCCAGATTGGAAATGGTCTACCGACATCAAACCGATTGTCGGCACGCCTAGTTGTCAAGCCACGCACACTGGAATCATAGTGGAAGGAACTATTCATTGCGTTTGTGATGACGGGTCAGAAGCCACCTATTCTGCTGGTGATGCGTATGCGATTTCGCCAAATCATGACGCATGGTGCGTCGGTGGAAAACGAGCGGTTGTGTACGAGTTTGCCGGAGCATGGGGGGAATAGAAATGTCGTTATACCAAAAACTAACAAAAGTCATGGATGACCGGGATGTCGAGGGGTATGTTGCACTTATTCATGAAGATGCAGAAATAGTATTTCATAAATCAGGTAACAAATTCACGAAAACTGAATGGGCCGATATGGTCGTTGGTATGATGGGGAACCCAAAGTTCGTAAACGATGCATCTCGTTGTGTTTATGAAAATGATGAGATTTTGGTTTCACATGATTTCATGTCCTACCCCGATGATACCAAAGAAGCCGTGATGCTGGTTTGCATGCTGAAAGATGGAAAAATAATTCGCATGGAAACAGGGGCAACACCACTTGCCTGATGAGTAATAATAGCGACGGATAGAGCAAGTTTTAGAACTTGGTAATTAAAAAAGAAGGCGGGGCTTCTGTTTAGTCGCCTCGCCCTCTGAGGGCAGTAGAGTGCCCTACGGATATGATTTATCAGATTGGTGGATAGAGCTCTATCAATTCTGCAGGAAGCTCTGATGGACACGGTTTTCATTTATAGATCTTTCCTAAATCATATTTAGATCCAGCAAATGGGGATTAGGGGCTGAAATGGAGGAACAGGGATTCGAACCCTGGGAGGACTTTCACCCTCGTCGGTTTTCAAG
>JAFMEA010000009.1 GCA_017856985.1 Planktomarina sp. | reverse complement strand
TTTTGGGCTGCTTGACCAAGCCCACAAATAGAAGCATCAGCCATAGTGGTAGTAAGTTCAACCAAAAGCTTCTGGTCCCAATTTTTAGCTCCCATTAGTTTTACTGCCTTTTCACAACCAACCCGACAAGGCGTACACTGCCCACAGCTTTCATCTTCAAAAAACTTTAGCATATTGAGGGCAGCAGCCCGCGCACTGTCTTGATCTGAGAGCACAACAACCGCTGCAGAGCCAATAAATGTGTCAAGTGGTTGCAATGTATCAAAATCCAGCGGAACGTCATGGATTGAAGCCGGAAGTAAGCCTGAAGATGGTCCACCCGGCTGATAAGCCTTGAATATATGTCCCGCTAACATTCCCCCACTAGCTGCAATGATGTCCGTGATGGTTGAGCCAGCAGGTAACAAATATACTCCTGGTTTTTGTACCCGACCGGAGACCGAATAGCTTCGCAGACCGCGCCGTCCATTATGCTCGGTCGTATTGAGACACTCAGGCCCTTCACGCACAATACGTGCCACCCACAGTAGTGTCTCTACATTATGTACCAATGTTGGCCGGCTATGGATGCCTACTGCTGCGACAAAGGGTGGACGGTGTCTTGGCAGTCCCCGTTTCCCCTCAATGCTTTCAATCATCGCACTTTCTTCACCACAAATATAGGCGCCCGCACCACGTCGTAAATCAATGTAACCCTCTGGAACTAAGCCTGCGGTCTCCAAAGCAATAATTTCAGCCGCCAAGATATGAAGTACAGCAGGATACTCATCTCGCATGTATATAAAGCAAGTATCCGCCTCTACCGCCCAGGCGGCAATCAGCATACCTTCCAGAAACAAATGCGGGGTTCGTTCCAGATAGTAACGATCCTTAAAAGTTCCAGGCTCACCTTCATCACCATTCACTGCGAGGTAACGAGGACCGGCATTCCCACGCACAAATCCCCATTTGGTGCCAGATGGGAAGCCAGCACCACCTAATCCACGCAAACCACTTTCCTTAACCTTGGCCTGCACCTTTTCCCAATTGCCACCAGAACGCAGCTTCAGTAACTCGCTATAACCACCACCGGCTTTGTAAGATAATAGGCTTTCATAGTCTGGGATATCAGCATGAATATGGTTAGCTTTAATAGCAGATACCACTTTTTCGGGTGTCGCGTGATCAATGTGATGATGCCCCAACTCCAGCACTGGAGCGGTATCACAACGCCCCATGCAAGGCGCACGAACCACCCGAACTTCAGTTGGATCTAATCCAGACTTCAAAGCCTCCTGCAAAGCAGTAGCCCCAGCCAATTCACATGATAAACTATCACACACACGCACAGTAAGTGCCGGTGGTGGAGTTTCATCTTCCTTTACGACATCGAAGTGGGCGTAAAAAGTTGCTACCTCATAAATCTCTGCCTGGCTTAAACGCATCTCTTCAGCCAAAGCACGCATATGTGATGCCGAAATATGACCGTATGCGTCCTGAATTAAATGCAAAAATTCAATTAACAAGTCACGACGCCTAGGATGGTCACCTAAAAGTTTCTTAACTTCTGACCATGCCAAGTCTTCAACCTGCCGTCCCTTTGGACGCGATCGTCCTTTACCGGATCCAGACTTCCAAACACCCTTGGTTGAAGCGGTAGACATTATGCCGATTCCTTGTTGATTATAATTTCTTTTAAATAAACTTATTTCCCTGTGGGTCAATGAATCTGCTGAATAGACATTAGATTATTGTTGGCATCAATTTTCCTTGCTTGAGTGCCAATTAGGTCTCAAAAAGCTCTTTTTAACTCTACTAATAAATCCTCACAAAGTTTTCATCATTTTCTAACGTTCAAAGCTGTCATAAATCAGCTGCATAGTTATTTCCTCGGCATGGGAATGACATAGCTTTTATTGCCCGTTAGAACAGCAAAGGCTTCATTCTCCATCAACACATCAAACTCTGCAGCTTCACTTCTTAGACCTCCAGTAAATGTCCCAAAAGATGGTAAAATGACCCGCCTTTCATCATACAGAAAACAAGGTCGCACAATTGATCTACTCCTTAGTCGTACAGCCGCTTTAGGGTGATAATGGCCTGAAATTTCAGCTTTAGTTCCAACTTTTGCTATGTGTCGAAATACTAATGGCTCAAAATTATATTCTTCCAAATATTGGCCAGTAAGTTTACCTACTCCCAGATCGTGGTTACCCTGAATCCAAATCCACATTCTACCGGTCTGCAGTTGGCTTAGACACAATCGATCAGCTAAGCTCAAACTGTCAGCCGCCTCCAGATCATCAAAGTTATCACCCAGACATATAACAATATCAGGCTCTAATAATTCGATTTCTTTCCGCAATCGCTGCAAAGTATCAATAGTCTCATATGGTGGAACTAAAACGCCAGACCGTCGTGCCAAACGATCCGACTTCCCAAGATGTAAATCTGATACACACAAGACGCGTTCTTCTGGCCACCACAAAACACCAGATGGCCGTGCAATCAATTGCACTCCAAAAAAAGAAAAAAAATGTCCATCAAGCATATTAGCTATTCGCCTACTTAAACTAAAAAGGCAAAGAATATTGAAACCTCACCCCAGTTAGATTTAGCCTAGATTCGATCAAGTCCCGAAACTGACATCAAACGCGCAGTCTCTTCAGCCAAAATACGTTCTTCAGCTTGGCCTTTTACTGGAACCCTACCCATTTCCAGGAGAAGGGGCGCAGCAAATGGAGTGACTCTGTCTAAAACTATATGATCAATGCGACCAGAGATACGATCGAGCATTTCCTCAATCCTACCAAAATCTATCAGACCCTTCATTGCCTCCTCTCGTGTTATCTTAAGTAAAACGTGACTTGGATCATACTTTAGTAATGTTTCGTAAAGTATATCGGAGGAGAAAGTCGCCTGACGACCTGATTTCCGACTTCCTGGTAAGTTTCGTTCAATCAAGCCAGAAATTACTGCGCTAGACCTAAAGGTTCGCTTCATCACCGCATTATTGGACAACCAAGTTTCCAAACCATCACGGAGCCCAACTCGATTCAACAGAGGGGAAGGATCAATTAAAGGTTCGAGACCCCAAAGTAGGACAGCATAATCCGTAGCAACAAACCCTAGAGGATTTAACCCAGCTTCTTCCATACGCTTTGATAAAAGCAGGCCCAATGTCTGCATAGCATTGCGACCAGCAAAACCATAAAATACACTGGCAAAGCGCCCCTTATTTGGGAAGGTCTCTACGAGGAGGCGATCCACTTCTGGCAAACGACTTACTTCACGCTGTAATTGCATCCATTCTCGTACATAGTGCGGTATCTCAGGCCATTCTTTTTTTTGAAAACAAGCTAACATACGATGACTAAGCTGTGTTGAAGTGGCGAATTTAGTCCCACTGAAAGTAGCTATTTTAGGTTTCCCTTTATGTTTTTGGGAGACTTGAACAGTCATATCACGAAGGCCTTCATAGCACACAACTTGCCCAGCAATTAAAAATGTATCACCAAAACTCAGCGTAGCTGCAAAAGCTTCCTCCACCTCACCCAATGGCTTGCCACCACGCCCCTTAATGCGCACTTTGACCAATTCAGTGTCCTGAATAGTGCCAATATTCATTCTAATACGTTTTGCCGCTCGTGGATCTCTGAGGTGCCATTTACCCTCATTAGAAAGTACCAGTCGTTGCCATTTATCATAAGACTTCAGAGCATAACCACCCGTTGCACAAAAATCCAAACACTCATCAAATTCTTTCCTACTTAAATCTGAGTAACTACCTGCACTGATGACCTGCAAGTATAGTGCATCTGCCAAAAATGGCCCAGCACATGCAGCTATCAAAATATGTTGGCAAAGAACATCGCGAGGGCCTGCATCACGATCATCACGATCTAAATCATTTTCTTGAACCGCCTGAAGTGCTGCTACGCATTCTACTACTTCAAACCGGTTAGCTGGTACCAACCTTGCTTTTGAGGGCACGTCATATTGGTGATTGGATCTGCCAATGCGCTGAACTAAGCGCTTTACATTCTTCGGCGCGCCTATTTGGATCACCAGGTCTACATCACCCCAATCAATGCCCAAATCGAGTGAACCAGTGCAAACGATGGCTCTAAGCTCTCCTTTAACCATGGCATTCTCAACTCGTTCGCGTTGTTCACGAGATAAGGATCCATGGTGAATGCCAACAGGTAAGTTTGCCGTATTAGCTAACCAAAGATTATGAAAAAATAGTTCGGCTTGCGCCCTTGTATTGTGAAAAATTAAGGTGGTCTTATGCTTGGCCACTTCCCGTAACACAGCTGGAATAGCATAAGAGGCACCACTACCCATCCAGGGAGCTGTTTCAGAAATCTGGAGCATTTCAACATCAGGTGGAGCCAAAGTATCGAGTTTAATTATTTCACAGTAATTTGAGTTATAACTCAAAAAATTGGCGGCTAAGCCAGGATCTTTTACTGTCGCAGACAAGCCAACACGTCTCAGATTAGGGCACATACTTTGTATTGCAGCTAGGGCCAACATAAGTTGATCTCCCCGCTTACTTTCACTAAGTGCATGAATTTCGTCGATTACGACCCTCTGAAGCCCAGCAAAAATTCTGCTATTATCTTCATAACTAGTTAAAAGCGCGAGGCTTTCAGGGGTCGTCAATAGAATTTGCGGAGGATCCACTCGTTGTCGCCTTTTTAGAGTCGGACTAGTGTCTCCAGTCCGTTCTTCAACTCTAATATCCAAGCCAATTTCACTTATTGGTGTGCGCAAATTACGTTTTATATCTGCCGCCAAGGCTTTTAGGGGAGATACATACAGCGTGTGCATTCCCTGTCGTGGGGTCTCCGCAAGGGATGCCAAACTAGGGAGAAACCCTGCCATTGTTTTACCACTACCAGTTGGCGCAATAAGTAGTGCAGTCGAAGCATTTTGGTGTGCCATCATTTTTAATTGATGAGGATGAGGGGTCCAGCCCTTTTGGTCAAACCAGCCCTGTATGGCAGAAGGAAAAACAGACGGCAAAACATCAAGCCTTTCAAACTATATCAACTTTTCCTCAGAACCTAATAAACTGTTTAAAATGTTTAAACTGTAAGTCCGTCAGGTTCAGCCAGCCCATTCACACGGCAGGTCGCAGTCAAAGTATTTGCTAGCAAACACGCAATTGTCATCGGACCAACACCGCCCGGAACAGGCGTGATAGCACCAGCAACCTTAAAACAGCTATCATAATCTACGTCACCAACGAGCTTCATCTTGCCCTCTCCCCTCTCGGGAGCTGGGATCCTATTAATACCCACATCAATAACAACAGCACCAGGTTTAATCCATTCACCTGGCACCATTTCAGGGCGACCAACAGCAGCCACCACAATATCTGCACCTCCAACAACCGCCTGCAGATCCTTGGTACGTGAATGCGCTATAGTAACTGTACAGCTATCACCAAGTAATAGCTGTGCCATAGGTTTACCCACAATGTTAGAACGCCCTATCACAACAGCATTCTGTCCAGATAGTGATCCAAAATGATCTCGCAGCATCATCAGACATCCTAACGGAGTACAGGGAACCATTGATTTTTGACCCGTGCCGAGAAGACCAACATTCGAAATGTGAAACCCATCAACGTCTTTTGCTGGGTTAATACTGTTTATTACCAAGTCTTCATTAAGGTGTTTGGGAAGTGGTAGTTGAACTAGAATTCCGTGGATCGCGGGATCGCTATTTAACTGATCGATAACCGCCAATAATTCGTCTTCAGGGGTCTCTGCGTCAAGCTTGTGTTCCACTGAATGCATTCCCACCTCAACGGTCAACTTACCTTTTGAGCGCACGTAGACTTGGCTGGCAGGGTCTTCGCCGACCAACACAACTGCCAAACCAGGCACTATCCCGTGATCAGACTTCAGACGAGAAACATGCCCCGCCACTTGTTCTCTAACCCTTGCTGCAAACGCTTTGCCATCGATAACCTGCGCATTCATAACCGATCTCCGACCTGTTTATTCAAATATTATTATCTTTTAAGGCTATTCTTTGAGAGGACCCTAAACTAATTGGACAGAGCCATATCTCAAAATAAACCCTCAATTTCGCCAGCATCATTGAGCATAATTGTCTCAGCCGCCGGTGTCCGAGGGAGCCCCGGCATTGTCATGATTTCACCACAGACCGCTACAATAAACCCAGCTCCAGCGGACAGACGGACCTCTCGTACAGGAACTGAATGGCCTACAGGTGCCCCACGTAGGTTTGGATCAGTACTAAAACTGTACTGTGTCTTAGCCATACAAACAGGTAGGTTGCCATAACCTTGATCTTCCCAATCTTTAAGCTGGTTAAGAATTTTCTGATCCATCACAGCCTCATCAGCCCGATAGATTTTTTTAGAGATTGTTTGTATTTTATCTGCCAGAGACATCTCATCAGGGTAAATGGGCGAGAAGTTAGCCAAGCCTGCATCGGCAATTTCGGCAACACGTACTGCTAAATCCTCAGCACCCTTACCGCCAAACTCCCAGTGCTGTGAAACAATTGCCTCAGATCCTTGGCTCACAACATAATCTTTAACCGCCTGCACCTCAGCATCGGTATCAGTCACAAAATAATTGATAGCTACGACTACAGGGACGCCAAAGCTTTTTAAATTCTCTATGTGCCGCCCTAAGTTAGAGCATCCAGACTCAACTGCCGCGACATTTTCAGGACCAAGATCAGCCTTAGATACTCCACCATTCATCTTCATTGCACGCACTGTAGCTACAAGGACTACGACTGAAGGAGACAGCCCTGCTTTACGGCATTTAATATTTAAAAACTTCTCAGCACCTAAATCAGCACCAAAACCCGCTTCAGTAATAACATAGTCGCAAAGCTTTAATGCTGTTGTTGTAGCTATAACAGAATTGCATCCATGAGCGATATTGGCGAAAGGTCCGCCGTGTACAAATGCAGGGTTATTTTCCAATGTCTGAACCAGATTAGGTTGTATAGCGTCTTTGAGCAAAACCGTCATGGCTCCATCAGCTTTAATATCTCGCGCAAAAACTGGGGTGCGGTCCCTACGGTAGGCAACAATCATATCACCCAATCGTTTTTGTAAATCTTTCAAATTTCTTGCAAGACACAAGATGGCCATTACCTCTGATGCCACTGTTATGTCAAAACCAGCTTCCCGCGGAAAACCGTTAGATACCCCACCCAGTGAAGCAGTAATCTGACGAAGGGCCCTATCGTTCATGTCCACCACCCTACGCCAAACAACGCGTCGGGTATCAATGTCTAACGAGTTACCCCAGTAAATATGATTATCAATCATCGCGGATAGAAGACTATGGGCTGAGGTTATCGCGTGAAAGTCACCAGTAAAATGTAGGTTCATATCCTCCATTGGAACAATCTGCGCATAGCCACCACCGGCGGCGCCACCCTTCATCCCAAAATTTGGCCCTAGGGAAGCCTCACGGATACAAACCATTGCATTCTTACCTATACGGTTCAGACCGTCACCAAGCCCAACTGTAGTAGTAGTCTTTCCTTCGCCAGCGGGAGTAGGGTTGATTGCAGTTACCAATATTAATTTTCCATCGGTCCGGTCTTGAACCGAGTCAATAAATGCTTGGCTGACTTTTGCTTTGTCATGGCCGTAAGGAACCAAATCTTCTGAACTGATGCCAATTTTTGCACCGATATCTTGTATCAACGCCTTCGACGCGCCGCGAGCAATTTCAATATCCGACTTATAACTCATCTTTATCTCCCACTGCGGCCAATAGGCCCTTGTTCACTCTGGCGTGTACCCCTATCTTTTATCATTGGGCAGAGCAAATCCGACATTCTCACTTGCGTGTGCGGCAGTAAATTTTACGCAGTTGCCTATCAGAAACATATGTCACTTTGTGCACTTTTTAATATGCCCATTAGTTATTTTATTTGGACCAATTAATATAAAAAGACGCGTTTTAGCAGCCTGTTTGGCAGATTACATGACGCGACAAAAGATGAAATAATCTGAATAAACGTTTAAATAAGCTCAACGTCTTCATTAGGTTGCCAACTGCGTTGCTTGGGACAGTGTAATTTAAGCATATCCCCTAGGTTTAATTGGCCCGGACGCTCAACCCAGGCAGTTATTCCCCGCCTGCCTTTGGCATGATGAGTAAATTCTTGTCCCTTACCAGGCAAATCCAGGTCAATAGTCTTACCAATTTGGTGACACGGATGATTTTGCATATCAACAATAAGTGTTGTTCCGTTAGCCGCCTGTAGACGCGACGATGGCGGCAAATGGGAGAAATCTGGCAGTCCCGAAACAACGAGGTTTGCACCTAACCAGGAGGGATCAAATTGGGACAGAGACATCCCTGCAGAAATTTTGTCTATGTCTTCTTGACTGACAATACTTAACTGCCGAACATTAGCTATTTCTGTGCCCTTAGCATGTTGCTGCGACACACGCACATCAGACAAACGGGTTCTACCACTGTGAGCGCCACCACGAACGCCGTTCCAGTCAAGATCGATTAGAGATCTTTCTTCTGTTTGCACTTCAACAGTGTGACGCTGTGTGACGACTCCAATCCAAATTATTTGGGCCAAATAATCAGTAGCTCCTAGTGCCGGCAATCCCCTCTCCCCCCCTTAAATAAAATCTTTTTTCAAGGTGAGTTAAGTTGAGACGCATCACCCAGCAGGTTCTGGTTCCATACCACCATCACTAGTTTTCGGCTTTGTTTTTGTTTTTGGAATTGCCGTAACCGAAGGTGCTCCACCAGCGCCTTCGCTGTCATCCTCATCCTCATCACGGTTAAGCGTCTGGCCCTCCATTACCTTCTTGATTTCAGCACCTGTGAGAGTTTCATATTCAAGCAAGCCTTGAGCTAAGTTTTCGAAACGCTTTTTATTTTTAGTGATCGTTTTTAGAGCTAAATCGTATCCATCTTGGACAAACCGCCTTACTTCAGCCTCAATTAACTCTTTGGTTCCAGCAGAGGTTGAAAGACCAGACGTACGTCCCGAATAACCCTCTGCCGCTTCAGAATAATCGATGTTGCCAACTTTGTCAGACATACCCCAGCGCATCACCATTGCGCGTGCCATACTTGACGCCTGCTGAATATCGCCAGAAGGACCATTAGATACTTGCTCTTCACCATATTTGAATATTTCAGCGGCTTTTCCGGCCATCGTCATAGCTATTTCATCATGACACTCATCGCGGTAAAAGTTCAGGCGGTCCATCTCAGGGAGGCTCATAACCATACCACCAGCAGCGCCACGCGCTATAATTGTGGCTTTATAAACAGGCTGACATTTTGGTAAAAGAGAACCTACCAAGGCGTGGCCGGCCTCATGATACGCAGTTTTCTCCAATTGAGTTTTAGTCCGCACCATCGAACGCCGCTCAGATCCCATAAGGATCTTATCTTTTGCCTTCTCAAAATCTTCCATACTAACAAGGCGACGACCAATGCGTGCAGCAGCAAGCGCTGACTCATTTACCAAGTTTGCCAAATCAGCCCCAGTAAATCCAGGGGTTCCACGCGCTATAATGCGAAGGTCCACGTCTGGACCCGTTGGCAGTTTTCGAGAATGTACACCTAAAATTTTCTCACGCCCACGTAAATCCGGGCTAGGTACTGTAACTTGGCGATCAAAACGACCTGGACGCAATAAAGCTGGGTCTAGCACATCTTTTCGGTTTGTTGCCGCCACAATAATTATTCCTTCGTTCGCTTCAAACCCATCCATTTCTACAAGCAACTGGTTCAATGTTTGTTCGCGTTCGTCGTTGCCACCCCCATAGCCAGCCCCACGAGCCCGACCTACGGCATCAATCTCGTCTATAAACAGAATACACGGTGCATTTTTTTTCGCTTGCTCAAACATATCACGTACGCGGCTAGCTCCGACACCTACGAACATTTCAACAAAGTCAGAACCAGAGATCGAAAAGAATGGAACCCCAGCTTCGCCGGCTATAGCCCGTGCTAGCAAAGTCTTACCAGTCCCTGGCGCACCCTCAAGAAGGGCCCCTTTTGGAATTTTTCCACCCAATCTACTGAATTTTTGTGGATCTCGCAGGAAATCTACGATTTCCTCCAATTCTTCTTTTGCTTCATCAATGCCCGCAACATCATCAAATGAAACGTTTCCCTGCTTTTCTGTTAGCATCTTAGCTCGACTTTTACCAAAGCCCATTGCTCCGCCTTTACCGCCGCCTTGCATCCGGTTCATGAAATAAATCCATACGCCTACAAGCAGCATGATTGGCAGGAGCGATAAAAGTACAGATTGAAAAACTGATGTTTTTTGTGATTTTGCAACTACTGAAACACCCTTAGACACCAGCATGTCACTGACGCGTGCATCTCCTGGAACAATTGTTACATATTCAACGTCATTTGGACCTACATAGCTTACTGTTTCACCGTCTAGCGTTGCGCTGGTAACTTGGCCATTATCAACAGCCTGCACAAAATCAGAATAAGTGGTGGATCGACTTGAGCTCCCACCCGCGCCGTCTCCCGCGAATAACCGAAAGAGCATTAAAAGTAGAATGAACAAAACAAACCAAAAGGCGATGTTGCGTAGATTACCCAAGAGAAGCTCCTATCAAAGCGAGAAAGCGTGCATCAATGAGCACATTTATTACTGTAAGATATGTATCCTACCACTATTTTCAATAGGTACTATAATTCCCATGGCGTTGGAAGCACCTGGACGTCATCTTTTTTGCCAAAATTTGCCAACGGCGCTGAAATGAGCTGATCACCTTTCCAAATGGACGGACTTACAATCAATGCATTTTGTGGTCGATTTACACTTCTCCAATCAGAACAAGCCGAGAGACCCACTCTTCCAAGGGACTTTATTTTATAGCCTTTCCCGTAGTTTGGCGCATAATACCGCCCATCCCAAACAGCCGGGCAACTGACTTCTTCACTCTCTACAAATTTATACTCTCGCGTTATCCGTAAAAAATTGTCAGGTTGCGGTATTACGACACATCCATGCAAACTTCGAGTAATTTTGGTCACAATAGCCCGTCTCAAAGATAAATTTCGAGGTCGGTAACTTTGCTGACCCACCCAACAGAGAGCCTCAGCCAATATCCTCTCAGAGAATTCTGTAGGTATCTCTGCCAACTTTATGCGGTCGAGCAAAACATCGCCAAAATCATTTTGTAATAACTGTGGTCGAATATTTTTTAACGCAAATGCCAAAGCTTCTCTAACGTCTGACATTCGGTTTGCTGTTTTAGCAAGTCGGCTAGTACTCAAACCCAATTGATCCAGCTGGTTTTGAGATTGTCGTATTTGCACTCTCTTGTATTTTAAATCATCGTTGCTTGGGTCATCACACCACCCTTGGTTGTTTGCCTTCAAGTAATGGCGTAACTCTTCACGAGAAAGACCCAAAAAAGGTCGTGCCCATGATAAACCTTGATAGTCCCAACCCGAAGCCATGGAGGCTAAACCATCCACACCTGATCCGCGACTAAGTCTCATAAGAAAAGTTTCCGCAACATCTGTCTGGCTATGCCCTAAACAAATGACGTCACAATTCTGCCCCCATTTCGCTAACAAAGAGTAACGCACATTACGGGCTCGCGCTTGCAGATTTGGCCCCAACGCAAGATTATTTACTTTCAGTGTATTATGGTCCACCCCCATAGTTAAACATAACTGACTAACCCACTCAGCTTCCGATGCAGCTTCACTACGTAAACCATGGTCAACGGTGACAGCTTTTAAATTTTTCGCTGGTATTATTTTGCATAAAGCTAAAAGTAACGCCACTGAATCTGAACCTCCAGACACAGCCACACCAACAATACTCTTTTCGTTATGGTCACAGAAAAAATCAGATGCAGCTCGATCTATTTTGCACACAGATAAACCCATCACGTGCAGGCCAAGTCAGCCTCTGCCCGCAATGCATCCGCAGCTATGTCAGCGCCACTATAACGAAATTTAACTTCATCCAATGTAAGGCAACCCTCTTTAGCATTTCCCATCTTATGAAAAGCGAGAGCTAAATTATATAAAGCGATTGGAGCAATTTCTGTAGCTTCATTTACTGAATAGGCCTCCAAATAAGCTCGCGCCGCAAGTCGGAACTCCTGAAGGTCCATCTGTGCATGCCCCATCAGTAAATGTACGTTTTGTGTTAAGGGGCCAATTGGATATACCGAAATAAATTTCTTTAACATTTGAACGGCAATTTCTGTATCACCATCCGATAACATTTTTTTCGCCGCCTCAAAGTCAGATTTTTCTGTAATGGTCAGTGTTGCTTTCGGCATTGCCGCACCAAGCAAGCTATTTGACATTACGCCAAGTGGCAAAGTGGCTCCCAGTTCTGTGACATTACATCCAGGCTCCAAGGCACAGACCCGGGCCTCCAAAGTATTTATTCGCCGATAGGCATCCTGCACTACAATCGAAATTCGGTTAGCTGACTCTTCAGATGCCCCAGTTAGCCTTTGCAGCTCACCTTCAATGACTGAGGTTCGCTCTAAAAGTGATCCTTCATTTGAAAAATCTATGCCTGGAGTAGTTAACATTTCAAGTTGCAAGCGGTCAGTCACAAGCAATAAGTTTGCAAGATCCTGACGAATATCAGCTAAACTATCAGCTGATGCTTGGCCTCCCAGTCCAGCGGCCAAAACTACTAGAAAACGTAATTTCATTAACTACTGCCAGAGGCCAGAATTGTTACAGCCCGTCTATTTTTACCGTAACACCGTTCCACACTACAAATCTCTACTGGCCGTTCTTTACCATAGCTTCTAGTTTTTAAACGCAAACCAGAGACACCACGCGCCACCAAGTATTCTTGCACAGATTGTGCTCGACGAAATCCAAGCGCCAAATTATACTCACGCGTGCCTCGCTCATCCGCGTGGCCCTCAATAATTATGACAAAACCTGGGTTATCAATTAACCAATTAGCCTGAACGTTTAAGGCAGTTTTAGCTGCCTCATTCAAAGTATACTCGTCAACTTTAAATAAAACATGGTCTCCAATACTTTCTTTAAAGAACGTGGATGAAGTTACATCATCTTGGCCAAAACCACTTCCTTGGTACCCATCAGCGCCAAGCGATCCATTCCCAAATCCACCTTCGGAGTCGGAACACGCCACTAGCATAAAAAGTATTGCAACGTTTAAATAAATTGATCGCATATCAGTCACCTTTCACAGAAATAGTACATAAAAATTTTACCTCAAGGTAGCACCGGGCCCCAAGATGGGTCAGATGCTGGAGCCCGTAAGTTCAGTGGGCGTAAGTTTCGTCCAGTAATATCAACGGAATAAATGCTGGGAGCACCACTTGGCCCTCGTGTCTGGCGCGAGAACATTATTACTCGCCCATTAGGAGACCAGGTAGGACCTTCGTCTAAAAATGATGCAGACAAAAGCCGCTCTTCCGTACCATCAATACGCATCACCCCGATTCCAAAACGACCATTACTTTGTTTGGTAAAAGCTATTAGGTCGCCGCGTGGGCTCCACACCGGCGTCCCATAACGACCATTGCCAAACGAAATACGTTTGGGTGTACCACCAGATACAGGCAAAGTATAAAGTTGCTGTGCACCACTTCTATCACTTTCAAAAACTATTTTTCTACCGTCTGGACTAAAACTTGGAGCCGTATCGATGAAGGGGCTAGAAGTTAGACGGGCTGACCGTAAGCTCGATAGCTCCATCAAATAAATATCTATGTTACCGCGGCGCTCATAGGAAAATACTATTCGTTTATTGTCCGGTGAGAAACGTGGCGAAAACGCTACATCATTCCCAGGAGTATTTACTCTTTTACGACGCCCAGTTTCAACGTCGAGGAGATAAATTTGAGGAAAACCTGTTTCCCAACTTGTATAAAGTACTTTTTTACCATCACTCGAAATACGCGGCGCCAGAACAATATTATCATTACCAGTAAGAAATTTCATTTTCTCACCGTCAGAATCCATTATGGCTAACCTCTTGAGCCGTTTATCTTTGGGGCCACTCTCTGAAACAAAAACTATCCTACTATCAAAGTATGCCCCCTCACCAGTAATACGCTTGTAAACTTGGTCAGCCACCTGGTGGGCCATGCGCCGCGCCGCGCCAGTACTACCACTCAGTTGGGTTCCCTTTCCAAGCTGTACTCCAGAAAAAATATCAAATATTCTAAACTTTACAGTCAACTGACCAGAACCATTTGTTTTTACAGCCGCAGTAACCAACGCCTGTGCGTTAACCGCACGCCAATCAGGAAACCGAACTGGCTCTTCAAAGGTTTTTCTCTGTGCAATAAATCTATTTTTTGGAATTTCACGAAAGAGACCACTGCTAGTCAAGTCTGCCACCACAATACTCGAAATTTCAGAAGCTATTTCTCTTGCAGCAGGATTTTCGGCCTCAAAAACTGGTACAGCAAATGAAAGCGGCTCAATCACCCCATCAGTTATCTCAATCTTCAACGGCCCATCCTGCGTTAAAGCTGCTCCAGCCAAAAAACTAAAAACTAAAAAACTAAAAGAAAACAATCTTTTCATCGCACTCTCATTCTTTCCGGATTAAAAGTAATCTCGACTTTTTTCCAAGCAGAGTATTTGTCAGCCGGCAATTCAAACCCTTTTGCTCCGCAATCATTAATAGCTCGTTGTGCAGTCTCGAAGGCTCGCTGGGCACTAGCATCATCACCACCCTCGTAACCAACTAAATATATGCTACTGGCCAAGGGTTTTCCTTCAATTGAAAGTTCCATACCTACCACCACCGTAGTGGACAAAGCTGCCGACGAAGACGCTCCAAGGTTCCAACACGGTGAAATCGCTAATTGCATACCACGGATTGTTCCCGGTGCCAAAGCCTCTATGACGGTTTTTTGACTTTCTGTACTTGCTTCGCTCTCACTCTCATTGGTTGATCCAGTTAATGCTTCATTTAGTGCTGCCGCAAGCGGATCAATAGTTTGTTCTGTTTGCTTCGGCTGTTCTTTATCCAGCTTGATTTTAATAGAACGGCGTTTGGGCCTAACACTTTGCTCAGGTGCAAGGACAGCAACGCGCGGAAGTTTTGAGGGTTTTTCGGCCTCCGTTATAATCTCAGATGTGGACGCTTCTGGCGCCGTGGCAGTTTGAGGTTTTTTCTCAGAAGACAACATTTCTTGGGGAGACACTGCATCTCGGGTAAAATCTCCAATATCAACCTCGGGTTCCGAGGGTGCTACAGTCTTTGAGGTGATACGGTTAGACTGACGTGGTTTGGGTTTAAGACTTATCTCTAGAACATCAGGCGATGTTGGTGAAACTGTGGGAGATATTAGTTCGGAGGGTAATATAACAACCAAATCCTCCAATGGTTCGGGTTGCTCAGAAATTTGGGGAGGCGTTTTATCATCTTGTGGAGATACCATTACCGGTTGCTCCCTATCCATTACCGGCACATCAGGTTTTATAGATAACTTTGGCGCTATTTCCTCTACTGGTGGCTGCGCAACTGCCGTTTCAATGGAAGCCTCAACCTCTGGAGGAGTGTTATTTAGGGCAATATCAAACATTTCAGCCGATACCAGAGAAACTTCAGTAACGGAAATCTCGCGCGGGTTACTTTCAAAATTACCATTCAGCAATAGCCAGCCCACCATGCTTGCATGCATTGTAACAGAAATATAGGTGCCAATAGACATAGAAATTATCCGTCAGAGCCATCGAATGTCGGCCCACCAAAATCAGTTACTAAACCAATATTACCAAATCCAGCTGCGTTCATTGCCCCCATTACCTCCATAACTTTTGAGTATGGGATGGAACCGTCAGCTCGCAGGAAGACTTTATTATCCGACCTTTCCTGAGCAACACCTCTCAAACGGGTCAAAAAATCTGCTTCCGGCGTCTCAGTAGTTTGAATAACAATTGTACCCTCTGCAGTAAGCGTCACTGTTAAAGGTTCTTCTGATTCACTTGGCAGCGCCTCAGCCGCAGTTTTTGGAAGATTTACCTCTACTCCAACGGTCAGTAAAGGAGCCGCAACCATAAAAACTATCAAAAGAACCAGCATAACATCTACAAACGGCGTCACATTGATCTCTGACATTGGTCGATGCCTTCGTCTCTGCCTACGTTGCCGATTAGAATCTGGGCTGTTGAGTTTCACTGCCAAATTTCAACCTCCCAGTTGACGAGAGAGTATTGTTGAAAATTCATCGGCGAAGGCTTCATAATCAGATATGATGCCGTCACTTGCAGCACTCAAATGATTGTAAAAAACTACTGCCGGTATGGCAGCAAGCAAACCCAAACCAGTAGCCAACAGTGCCTCAGCAATACCGGGGGCTACAACCGCAAGATTAGTATTTTGTTGGGCGGCGATCTCAATAAAGGCATTCATAATCCCCCAAACTGTACCAAAAAGCCCTATGAATGGTCCAACAGATCCAATTGACGCCAAAATTCCAAGACTGCTCTGCAACTGATTAGCTTCTTTACTGAGTGCCACATCCATGGATCTTTCAATGCGCGCCTGCGCTCCCGGGATCATCGCACCATCTTCACGATGAGAACGTCGCCATTCAGTCATACCCGCAGAAAAAATTATCGTGCTTCCACCTTTCGGGTTACTACCAACCTCATCAAAGAGCTCATCCAACGGCTCCCCAGACCAAAATTTCTTATCAAAATTGAAAACGTCTTTACGTGCTTTTCGAATAGAAAACCTTTTATTAATCGCAATTGTCCATGACCAAATAGACATTAAAATCAGAATAATGATCACTAGTTTCACGGGCAAAGTTGCTCGCGAGAAAAGGGCCCAAATCGAGAAGTCGATTGCTGCTTCCATGGTTTTGCCTCTAAGCTTTGGCTGTTTAGCCTTTGTTTTTCTGCATTGTAGCGAAAAAAATGCCAAAATGCCAAGCGTCCAAGAAAAATGTTTTCATTGTGCTGTCATTCGGCGAAGTTTTGCCGGAAGTCTGATTGGTTTTCCATTACTATCAATTAGAACAATAGTTACCTTAGCCCTAAACAAAAGGTCTTTTTCACCCCAGATATCTTGTTGCAAAATCCACCGCACTGGAGATCCATCCAAGACTTCGGTCTGGACACGTAAATTATCGTCCATTCGTGCAGGTGACAAGTATTCAGCAGATACATTTCGGACTACAAAAATAGCGCCAGACAAGCGCAGTTCCAATTGATCAATTCCCAAGCTAGCTACCAAATTTGAGCGTGCCCGTTCTATAAATTTAAAATAATTTGCATAGTAAACTATTCCACCCATGTCCGTGTCTTCGATATAGATTTTAAAATTAAATATATGTGGCATCAGTTCAATGTTACCCGAGCGGCCATTCGCAATGAATGGCTTGGATCGTTGGCTTTTGGCGGCATCGTTGGATCATATGCGGCTTTTAATATCGCTGTTATCTCTGGGCGCATAACAGTTGCTCCATTCTCCAACATCACCAAGGGTGATCCATCTTTGAAAGCAATGTCCGACCACAGGAGCATCGCCTTAACAACTTGTACCAGCGCTAAACTTTCCGCACTTAGTTTATTTAATGCTTCATCCATTCGTAAAAATACAAAACAGGCCTTTATTGCGCCATTTTCATCAAATCGAAAAGTTCGGTATTGGTTAGCTTTTGCAGTTTCAAGCCGCACTAATAAAATTTCCAAATTAGGTATCATCTGGTCCAAATCTGGAACCCCCCTTAATTCGCTCCAATCTCTAAAGAAAAAAAACATTAGATTGCTTCCAATATCAGGATCTAACTCCTGTATGGTATGTCCTGATGCCGAACACACAGCTTCAACAGCAGTCTTCATAATAATTAGAGTTTCATCAAGCGTTCCAAAAACGACTGGAGCAATCGGACGCCCCCACCGCGCAAAAACATAGTCTCCACTGGAGCCTATAAAAAACTTCTCAATTTCTTGAACTGTTAGCACAGTATTTTTCCTAACTATAAATTAGGGTTAGCCAAATTTACGGTTTGTAAAAGTCTTAATCATAACTAATGAAACCAAAACAATCAGGCTAGCCAAATAAATCGTCAGATGTTCCAGATTTGGGTACCGGCAATCCAAGATGCGTCCAAGCTTTGTGAGCAAGCATTCGGCCGCGTGGAGTGCGCTGAATTAAACCTTTTTGTAGAAGATAGGGTTCTATTACTTCCTCGAGTGCGTCTCGGCTCTCTGATAATGCCGCTGATAGAGTCTCGATGCCAACGGGGCCTCCTGAATAATTATCAGCAATAAGTTTTAAATAGCGTCTGTCTGCCCCATCAAGACCCAGATGATCAACTCCCAGACGCGTCAAGGCGTGAT
This sequence comes from Planktomarina sp., assembly GCA_017856985.1. GTDB lineage: Bacteria > Pseudomonadota > Alphaproteobacteria > Rhodobacterales > Rhodobacteraceae > Planktomarina > Planktomarina karensis. The sequence continues at coordinate 35,176 of JAFMEA010000009.1, read as the reverse complement.
CCGCTATCGCCTGAGTAATCCGGCCATCTCCCTCCACTATTGCAAAATCTAAAACTCGCCGCAGCAAACGTCCGGCTATTCGGGGTGTGCCACGGGAACGTTTAGCAATTTCTTCAGCCCCAGAATCGTCGATGGGCACACCTAAGAGTAGGGCGTTACGTGTAACAATTTTATGCAATTCTGAATTTGTATAAAATTGTAAGCGCGTAGGTATACCAAAACGGTCTCGTAACGGTGTTGTTAAAAGTCCCAACCGAGTGGTAGCTCCAACTAGTGTAAATGGTTGTAACTCAATTCGCACAGTACGCGCTGCTGGGCCTTCACCAATTACCAAATCCAACTCAAAATCTTCCAAAGCTGGATAAAGAATTTCCTCGACTACAGGGTTGAGGCGATGGATTTCATCAATAAAAAGTACATCCCGTGGCTCTAGGTTGGTAAGTATTGCCGCTAAATCACCTGCTTTCGCCAAAACAGGGCCACTCGTCATTCTAAAATTTACACCCAATTCGCGCGCCATAATCTGAGCCAGAGTGGTTTTACCAAGGCCTGGGGGGCCGTGGAACAAAGTATGGTCCATTGCCTCACCACGTTGCTTAGCTGATTGAATAAATACTTTAAGATTGGATCGCGCTTCCACCTGACCAATAAACTCATCTAAGCCTTTAGGCCGTAATGCTTTGTCGCCATCTTCTGCAAGCCGTTCTGGGCGAAGGGTGGGATCTGGTTCTGCCATATCTGTCTCTTGTATCTGCATCATGTTTTTGGTGCCAGTTTTTTGAGCGCTACACGGATTAGGGCTGACGCATCGGCCTCTTGCATATCACCACCCATTTCTGCCAAAGCAGCCGCGGCATCACCAGGTGTATATCCAAGATTAGTTAAAGCAGAAAGTGCATCTGCCTGGGCGGACGAACGTCTTTTGATATCAGACACAGGGACAGAGGCCTCAATCACTTCATCAGGATCAAGAATTTGCGGTGCGCCACCGATCATTGCCATAACTCCGGGGGCTTTATCCTTTAACTCAATTACAACCCTTTGGGCAGTCTTAGGGCCCACGCCTTTAGCAGCCTTTAAAGCACTCCAGTCGCCAAGCGCTATCGCTCGGCTAACCCCATCCGGCCCCAAAGCACCCAAAATAGAAAGTGATGCCTTTGCTCCAATTCCTTGCACCGACATCAATAAGCGATGCCACTCTTTTTCAACTAATGAGGTAAAGCCAAATAGTTGTAGTAAATCCTCTCTGACAAGCAAATCCGTATAAAGCGCAACCGCCTCACCCGCTTGCGGTAAGGCTGCCAGTGTATGATCTGAGCAATAAACCATATAGCCCACACCACGCACGTCCAGCATTACGTGGTCGCTGCTACAATAATCAACACGACCTGATAGCTTTCCAATCATGCACTCGCCCTTTTCAGTGCGGCCTCAAAGTGACCGTTGGCTTGAATGTGATGTAAGTGACAAATTGCAATTGCAAGCGCGTCTGTTGCGTCAGGCCCTGAAAGGGTAACTCCAGGCAACTGTAACAAAACCATGTGCTCTACCTGTTTCTTATCTGCATGTCCTACTCCTACAACAGCCTTTTTTACTGCATTTGGCGCATATTCGCCAACCTCCAGTCCAAATTTAGCAGGCACCAGCATTGCGATACCGCGCGCCTGCCCCAGTTTAAGGCTCCCAGCACCGTCTCGGTTCACAAACGTCTGTTCCACAGCCGCGTGGGTAGGCTGATATGATTTTACTACATCACTTAAACCATCAAAGAGACTTAATAGCCGATCTGCAAGATTGCCCACAGCAGTCTGACACTGTCCATTCGCAACATGGCGAAGTTTGCTTCCATGCGCATCCACAATACCCCACCCCATAGAGCGCAACCCCGGATCAATACCCAAAACTCTCATGTTACGGTCTCTCTGTAATTTCAATAAAATCAATAGTAGCACGAAACAGGAACATCTGAAAAGTCATCATTTTTTATATGGGTAAATTAGCACAAAGATTTCTTCTCATGGAAAGCATTAAATAGGTATGATGCATGAGGCCTGAGGCGTGAATCAAAGTTTTAATCATGCAATTTGGGCATGACGGTTATGCAATTTCTCTCACTAGTAACCGCCAGAACACCGGCATAACTGCTAACTCTCAAACACATTGTCACCAAATTTATAAATGTAGAAAGTTTTATAAAATGACCGTCATGGAAAGATTGCACCTTGTAAATGTTGCACCAACACCCAACTCAGTATCAAAGTATCTAACTATTGCATTTGGCGCCCTGAGTTCGTGGAATGACGCCCGCATGACCCGAAACGCTCTGTTAAAACTCAGCGCACGCCAACTAGAAGATATTGGGTTGGTTCCCGGGGACATAGATCGCATTTCACGTCGGCAAGCCTTATAACTTGGGAATACAAATAAAGGGCTTCACTCTGATAGTAGCGGGAGCGGCATTTTCATCCACGTAACAACGTTAATGCCACCCACTCCCCAATGTCCTCCCGTTCGAGAAGAGTTATTCCTTGCGCCTCATAGATACCCAGAATTTCCGCAGACTGTTCGATCAGGATTCCAGACAGTACGACAATCCCACCAGTTTTAAGGTTCCTGGCTATTTCTGGTGCTAAATCAATCAGTGGACCCTTTAAAATATTAGCAAAAATTAAATCGAATGGAGCTGCATTTAAAAAATCGAGGGCATTGAAACCTATCGACTCAATACACGTCACACGATTAATTAAATCATTCGCCACTATGTTGGCATTTGCCACCTCAACCGCAATAGAATCTATGTCGCTTGCAATGACATTTATTGAAGTAGTTCGAGCTGCCGCCATAGCCAAAACTGCTGTACCACATCCCAAGTCAAGCACGTTATTAAAGATATAATTTTGATCTAAAAGGCGATCAAAGGCTCGAAGGCATCCCAATGTTGTACCATGATGACCGGTACCAAAGGCCATAGCTGCCTCAATTAGGAGCCCAATCCGGTCAGATGGCAAGTGCTCGGCGTCATGACTGCCGTAAACAAAGAACCTACCAGCCTCGACAGGTGGCAGTTCCCGACGAACCTTGGCCACCCAGTCTTGATCAGGAACTTCAGAGATAATAAAGGGTTTTGCTCCGTAGGCAGCTGCTAAAAGTGCCAAGTTTATGTCATTTGGTACCTCTAAAAAGTATCCTCCAACTTCCCAAAGCCCTTTCCCATCCTCAACCTCAAAGACACCCACGCCAGTCGGTGAAGGTTCAAGGCCTTCAAGAGCTTCTCCGAGAGCCTCAGCCCGTGATTTTTCAGATAGTGTAGTAAGTGCGGTGTAAGTCAGCATGGAACTCTCCAGTAGCTAAGCTGCCGCTTAACCTTTCTTCGAACTAGTCACAATTACTCATTATTTGACACCTCTAAACTGATCACTTTGTTATCACGTTTGGCCGCAGTTTCACATTGTTAAGCCACAGTAGTTCCAATGGGACAACTCACTCCAGTTCCACCGATGCCACAATAACCACGTGGGTTTTTAGCTAAATATTGTTGGTGATAGTCCTCCGCATAATAAAATATTGGCGCTGACAGAATTTCACTCGTTACTACCCCAAACCCAGCAGCTTTTAATTTTGGTTCAAAAATCTCACGGCTCTCTTTTGCTGCCTGCTCTTGCTGCAATGAATATGTATAAATACCCGAACGATATTGCGTACCTCGATCATTGCCCTGCTGCATACCTTGCGTTGGATCGTGACCCTCCCAAAAAACTTTCAACAAATCATTATAACTAATGATGCTGGGATCAAAAACTATCCGCACCACCTCGTTATGGCCAGTTTGTCCGGAACACACCTCCTCGTATGTCGCATTAGGTGTGTAGCCACCAGAATACCCAACCATACTCAACCAAACACCATTAAGCCTCCAAAACATGCGTTCAACACCCCAGAAACAACCCATACCAAACATGGCTTCTTGAAAACCTACCGGAACCTCTGACTTCAAAGATCGGCCTGATAAGAAGTGACTATCAGAGGTAATTAGTGCAATTTGCCGTCCAGGTAACGCACTCGAGGCAGCTACGATTTCAGATTTATTTTGTGAACTTAAAAACATTAGACAACTCCATCTCTAAAACAAATATAATCTTTTCTTTGGAGAAATCTAGTTTGCAGATGGGTTGCGGCCAGCAAAAATTGTTTCGTGGCCCGGCAATGGGTTGCGAGGTATTAAAAAAGCTAGTGCCAGTGAAATTACTGACATAATCGCAGCCATGACAAAAACTAAACTTGGCGAAGCCAGCCAAACAAGGCCCATCACCAGCGGCAGTCCAACAGCAGCAATATGATTTATTGTAAATGCAACAGCAGCAGTGGGAGCAATATCAGCTGGGTCCGCAATCTTTTGGAAATATGTTTTTAAAGCAAAGGCAAACGAAAAAAACAAATGATCGATCACAAACAATGCGCTAGCTATAATTGCTCCCCAACTAAATAAATATACCCCCCCATAAGCCAAAAACACTAATGCGAGGCCAAAATATTCCAAAATTAATGTATTACGTTCACCAAAATACCCTACAGCTTTTCCAAATAGCGGACCTAACAGCATATTTAGTAAAAGATTTGCTAAGTAGAGACTAGTTAATTCATGAACATGAAAGCCAAAGCGCTCAACCATCATAAAGCCCGCAAAGACCATAAAAATTTGACGACGCGCCCCAGCCATAAACTGCAACGCGTAATACAGCCAGTAACGCTTTCTAAAAATCAATGACTTATGCTGCGGTGTTGGAGACTGAAATTGGGGATAAAATAGGATACAAAATATAGCTATGCCCACCGTAATCCCACCAGAAACCATATACGCAAAGTTAAAGCTTAAGTTAAGCCACTCCCACGTGACGACGATGACACCAAAGGCAACCAATGATGCCGCAGAGCCCATGGCCAGCAACCAACCCAAGAGCTGCGGTGCGCGATGCTTGGGAATCCACTGTAACTGCAGCGATTGATTTACCGTCTCATAATAGTGAAAGCCAATAGATGACAGCATTGTAAGTGCCAATATACCCCCCATTTGTGGAAACCACGCTGTAAAAGCTGTAGCAGTTCCAAGTAGCACCAGAGAAACCAAACCAAGCACCTGTTCACGCATGAAGATGATAACAAAGATAACACCGACCGCAAAAAAACCAGGTATTTCACGAATTGTATGCAATAATCCAATGTCAGCGCCATCAAAACTAGCAACCTCTACTACAAAGTTGTTCAGCAATGCATACCAAGTCGAAAATGCGATTGGCATAGCGGCAGCCATCACAAATAGTAAGAAAATCGGGCGACGCCACAGCGATAGTTTTTGAGCGTCTAACAATGTAACAATTTGCATTGCTGGCCCCAATTCCATTTATACTTCTATAATTTTTAAATATAGAAAATTAAACTTGTAAGCCTTAACTTTCCCTCTAGCATCAATAATAACCAAATTGAAAAAGAAGCAATACTATGCCCGTAATTACGTCCATCCAAGATTTGAAAGATATCTACAAGCGCCGTGTTCCAAAAATGTTTTATGACTATTGTGAAAGTGGTAGTTGGACCGAACAGACATTTCAGGATAATATATCTGACTTTTCTAAAATAAGGCTTCGCCAGCGCGTGGCAGTTGACATGGTAAACCGAACAACAGCAACGACGATGATTGGGCAAAATGTTGCCATGCCTGTGGCCCTAGCACCGGTAGGCCTGACCGGCATGCAAAGCGCTGATGGCGAGATTAAAGCAGCGCGAGCCGCAGCAGCCTTTGGCGTGCCCTTCACACTTTCAACTATGTCAATCTGTTCAATTGAGGACGTCGCAGCAAATACTGATACGCCATTTTGGTTTCAGCTTTATGCAATGAACGATGAGGATTATACTGATCGCCTCATACAAAGGGCCAAGGATGCAAACTGCTCTGCCTTGGTTATCACAGTTGATTTGCAACTATTAGGACAACGCCACAAAGACCTAAAAAACGGTCTATCTGCACCTCCGAAACCAAACCCCAAAAGTATTATAGATTTAGCTACTAAGTGGCGTTGGTGTTTCGGCATGTTAGGAACAAAACGGCGAAGCTTTGGCAATATTGTGGGTCATATAGAGGGAATAACTGACAACACGTCACTTGCAGCCTGGACTTCAGAACAATTCGATCAATCTCTTGATTGGAAAAAAATTGAACTCTTAATGAAGAAATGGGGTCGAAAGGTAATAATAAAGGGTATTCTCGATCCACTTGACGCCAAAATGGCCGCAAAATTGGGCGTGGACGCTGTTATAGTTTCCAACCATGGTGGTCGCCAGTTAGATGGCGCTTTATCGTCAATCAGTATGCTTCCTAAAATTGTGGAAGCAATCGACGGAAAATGTGAAGTCTGGATAGATGGTGGCATTCGAAGCGGACAGGATATTCTTAAAGCTAAAGCCCTTGGTGCCACTGGTACAATGATAGGGAGGCCATACATTTATGGCCTTGGTGCTATGGGGCAATTAGGTGTAACTACTGCACTGCAAATCCTGCAAAAAGAGCTAGATATGACAATGGCTTTATGCGGTCACCGAGATATCAACAAGGTTACGCGCGATATTCTCTATGTTCCAAAAGATTTTGAGGGTGATTGGGCCGAATAATTGTAATAGCTTTACAACGCTAACGTAATTAAAGTTGATTTATATTTTGCTTAAGGAAACTCATCCTTTTGAAAAACGGCTAAGTAATAGTATCAGTGGAATACTAACAAGGCTAAATAAAGCTGCGCATAAAAATGCAACACGCAATCCCTGCACTTCCGAGATCAATCCCATCATGGTCGGTGCCAAAAAGAAACCAGCAAAGCCCAATACGGTAACACGTGAAATTGCCTCAGTGCGCAAGTGGTCAGGAACATATTTTCCCACCAGTGCCAAGCCCAATGGACCAATTACCGAAACTCCAAGACCGAGCGTACCAAAGCCAATGTAGGCCAAAACCGGTGTTGGTGCCAAGGCTGCGATAACTGCACCAGTAGCTGCCACACATGTTGCACAAATAATTACCTTGGTCTCAGAAAAAGTTTCAGAAATTGATTGACCAAAGAACCGACCTAAAGCCATTGTGATACCAAGCATGGCGGGACCCAAGGCTCCCTCAGCAGCTCGGCCCATTAATGTTCGTTCAATGTGTATGGCCGACCATGTTTCAACGGTAGCCTCTGTCATAAAGGCAACCAGAACGATCAGACCACATAGTAGGATTGGCCCAGTAGGGTAGCTGAACGATCCGGGCTTAGCGATTGGACTTTTATAAATTTTCATCTCAAGACAGGAAGACAGCCCTAGAATCAAAGAGCCAACAATTAAAAAAGCTACTCCAGGTTCAACATGCGCCTCCCGAGCAAAGCCACTGACGACAGCAGCTGCTGCATACCCTAAGGAGAACATTCCATGGTTACCATTCATCAATGGCCGTTTATGAACCTGCTCCAACTCACTTACTCGAGCATTCATTAAAACGTCCACCAAGCCAGAAGCGGCACCAACAATCGCCATGGACAACCCAAACGTGAAAGCACCGGAAGCAAAACCTGGCAAAAATAAAGTAGCCGCAAATAATGCAGTACCTATTTGCAGGCCCCTATTGCCTAAAATGTTATCGATTTTTGGGGCTAGCCACATTGAACTTAGGAGGCCCAAAGCATTACACAGCAGTAACAGACCAAAAGTTGCGTCACTTACATTCAGTCTAATTTTCAAATCAGGTATGTAAGCCGCAAAACATCCCCAAAACAAACCTACCAATACGAAAGCAAGAGCAGGTCGACGAGATAGCAGGAGGGCATTTAATACTTTCATAAAAACCTGTTTTCATAGCATGCACTCTGTGGCAACAATCAAAATAAACAAGGGCTTCCCATTTGCATGATTTAGCCCTATACGGCGCACTTCAACGGGGCATACACCCTTGGAGGATGCCCCCTCATATTAAGGAATATAACCATGGCAGAACAGATCCCTGATCTCAACGCTTCGGTACGTACGGGGACAGGCAAGGGGGCCGCCCGTCAATCCCGCCGTAATGGCAACGTACCCGGCATCGTATTTGGTGGAGATACAAATCCTCTCCCAATAGAAATACCATTTAACAAACTATTCCAGCTACTGAAGGCTGGTCGGTTCAAGTCTACATTGTTTAACCTAAAGTTGGATGGTCACGACGACGTTCGTGTTATCTGCCGTGATGTACAGCGTGATACGGTAAAAGACCTTCCCACACACTTTGACTTGATGCGACTTCGTCGCGCTACAAAGATTGCTTTGTTTATACCAATTGAATTTTTGAATGAAGACACCTGCCCTGGTTTAAAAAAGGGTGGGGTGCTTACATTAGTGCGACCTGAAGTTGAGCTCATTGTGACCGCTAGTGATATCCCTGAAAAAATTCAAATAGATTTAGCTGGCTTGGAAGTGGGGGACGTTATAACGATTTCGTCAGTAACCCTGCCTGAAGGAGCGAAGCCTTCTATCGATCGCGATTTTGTGATTGCAAATGTTTCTGCGCCGTCAGGTCTACGTTCTTCAGAAAATGAAGAGGATGATGAAGCCAGTGTAGAAACTGGAACTGAAGCTGTTGAAGAAGCACCAACATCAGAAGAATAGAAATAAATTATTATCAATTTAGATTGAAAACCCTGCCAAAATGGTGGGGTTTTTTATTTTTATATTGTCAAGATAGAGTATTACAGGCTTTTAACTTCAACTTTTGAATTATAACGTGGTACGATGAAACTTTTCGTTGGTCTTGGAAACCCTGGGGTAAACTACGCCCTAAACCGCCATAATATTGGATTTATGGTTATGGATCAAATTGCCAATGACCATAGGTTTGGGCCATGGCGAGACAAATTTAAAGGACGACTGTGTGAAGGAAAGTTAAATTCAAAAAAAGTTTTACTGCTCAAACCAGAAACTTTTATGAACCTTTCTGGACAATCAGTAGAAGCAGCAGCAAATTTTTACAAACTTAATTTAGACCAGATAACCGTGTTTCATGACGAACTGGACCTCCCACCCAACAAATTGCGTATGAAGCAAGGCGGTGGCCATGCTGGGCATAACGGTTTGCGGTCTATTCACTCTCACCTCGGTTCAGACTACACGCGGGTACGATTGGGAATTGGACATCCCGGACAAAAAGATCTTGTTGCCAGCTATGTTTTACATAATTTTTCTAAAGCAGAACAAGACCAGCTTGCTTTATTGCTGGAGGGAATAAGTGATGGGATACCACAATTAGTCGATAACAAACCTTCAGAGTTTATGAATACTGTGGCGCTCAAAAATCAACATCCAAACCCTTCAGGCAAAAGAAAAATCAAAAATATGAAGCCGGATAAACCTATTTTACAGCCAGATATGCGTAATCCATTACAACGTCTCTTAGACAAATTTAAATGACTACATATTTATTAGGATATAAAATATAATGTTTTTGATAAGCAAAAAATTGATCTTATTTAACTAGTTACAAAATAATGAAGGTGCCCTAGCATTCACTTCTGTGTAGAATAACCTAACAAACAAAACAGAAAATTGATCACCGTGTGAATTTAATTAACAAGTTCTCAACTTAGTATGGAGAGTAAGCCTATTATTAAAGATATAGAAATTAATGTTATTGGACTGCCGCTTGTCCCTTGTTCCCAAGTACCTCTTACAGGTTTTTTTCGAGACGGATCTTGTAATACATGCTCCGAAGATACAGGCAGCCACACTGTTTGCGCCGTCATGACCGCTGAGTTTTTAGCGTACTCTAAGTATCTTGGAAACGATTTAAGCACACCCCGAAAAGAATTTGGGTTTCCTGGGATAAACCCAGGGGACAGCTGGTGTCTTTGTGCTGGTCGGTTTTTACAGGCCCATGAGGAGGCCTGCGCGCCCAAAGTGAACTTATCGGCTACTCACCAAAAGGCCTTAGAAATTGTTCCAATTGAAATTCTTCAACTCTATGCAACTTAATAAGTTAAATACGTGAGTCTTAATTTGATATCGCGCGATCGGCACTAATTACGCTGATCATGCACCAGTATTTATCTGGACACCAAGTGCCGCCGCCACCGTAAAAATATCTTTATCACCCCTGCCACACATATTCATACAGATCAGATGATCAGACGGTAATGTGGGAGCAATTTTCATTACATGCGCCAGTGCGTGACTTGGTTCCAATGCGGGAATAATTCCCTCAAGCTCACATGAAATTTTAAAGGCCTCGAGTGCTTCGATATCAGTTATTGAAACGTATTTAGCTCTCCCAATTTCATGTAACCATGCATGCTCAGGGCCTATGCCAGGGTAGTCCAAGCCTGCTGAGATCGAAAACCCTTCTAGGATTTGGCCATCATCGTCTTGCAATAGATAAGTACGGTTTCCGTGCAATACACCAGGCCGGCCCCCAGTTAACGAGGCACAATGCTCCATTTTTGAGTTTACACCTTTGCCTCCAGCCTCAACACCGATAATGTTGACGTCCTTATCATCTAGAAATGGAAAGAATAATCCCATAGCGTTTGAGCCGCCACCGATCGCTGCTATCAAAGTATCTGGCAGTCGACCCTCTTTGGCTAACATTTGACTTTTAGTTTCTTTGCCAATTATGGCTTGAAAATCACGGACCATAGCTGGATACGGATGTGGTCCTGCAACGGTCCCAATACAATAAAATGTATCTTGAACATTGGTAACCCAATCACGCAAAGCATCATTCATTGCATCTTTCAGAGTACCTCGACCAGATGTAACAGGTATAACCTCAGCACCTAGCAGTTTCATTCTAAACACATTTGGAGCTTGACGCTCAACATCATGTGCGCCCATGTAAACAATGCATTGCAAGCCAAATTTAGCACATACAGTGGCTGTAGCCACGCCGTGTTGTCCTGCCCCTGTTTCAGCAATAATACGACTTTTCCCCATGCGACGAGCCAAAATAATTTGGCCCAAAACATTATTAATTTTATGGGCACCAGTGTGATTCAGTTCATCTCTTTTGAGATACACTTTTGCACCACCAAGATGTTTTGTTAAACGGTCAGCATAATAAAGAGGGCTTGGGCGACCAACATAATTCTCCCACAAATCTTCCATTTCCATCCAGAAACTATCGTCTGTTTTTGCGTACTCATATTTTTCTTCAAGATCTAAAATTAATGGCATCAGAGTTTCAGAAACGAACCGGCCGCCAAAATCACCAAAACGGCCCTGTTCGTCCGGGCCTGTCATAAAGCTATTAAAAAGATCGTCGTGCATTAAGTTCTCCTGTCCCACCCTTATTTAAGGTTTGCTTAGCAATCCTCAAGAGGAATATTACAAAATCATCGTCAAGCTTTAAACATTAGCTTGCATCACAAACTCCGACATTAATTCCGCATTATTTTTGCCTGGTGCAGTTTCAATACCAGAACTGACATCGACCTGTCGAGCACCCGATAATTTCACAGCAGATGCCACGTTATTTGGATTCAGGCCCCCTGCGAGCATCCAAGGTACTTTCCATGAACTACCGGCCAAAAGATTCCAATCAAAAGAAATTCCGTTACCTCCAGGCAAATCGGATACAGAATTAGGCTTCGCATCCAATAATAACTGGTCAGCCACTTCGCCATAATGTTGGGCGTCCCTTACGTCCCCTAAATTAGAAATTCCAACCGCTTTCATTACTGACAGACCATAGCGTGCCTTAACTTCAGCAACCCGTTGGTAAGTTTCGTTACCGTGTAATTGAAGCATATCCAGGCAAGCAGATGATGTGAGTCTATCAAGAAAATTATTGTCCGCATCAACTACAAGCCCCACTTTTGTTACATGTTTTGGAGTTGCTTCCAACAGTAAGTTTGCTGCTTGGATCTCCAAATTGCGGGGAGATCCTAAAAAGAATACAAACCCAATATAGGAAGCATCTGCCCGAACAGCCGCACTTATATCGTCTAAAGTCGTGAGCCCACAAAGCTTACATCTAATACTCATTTTATTTTAAGAAACCTTTTCGACGAGTTCCAAGACATCATCTTGAACTACATTACCACTAGGTTTGAGTTCAATGATTTCTTTAGAGAGGCGTGCTACCTCCCGCCGATATGACCTCAACGATAAACGCTGCTGAGTTGTACGCAGCCATTCCCAAAAAGAGCCTACAAGTAGGCCAACAGCAACACACAAAAAGATCACTATGAATAATGGGAGTTCTAGGTGAACTTGAAACCCAAGGGCATCTGCGGCAATTGAGGGCAAAAAATGAAATCCGACCAATTCACGGTTAGCTAATGAAATACTAATTAATCCGACAGCAACTAATATTAAAAGTAGGTACCTGAAATACCGCATTTTTATTTTCCGTTTAAGCGATCTCGTAAAAGTTTTCCAGTTTTGAAGAATGGTACATGCTTTTCATCAACAGAAACCGGCTCGCCCGTACGCGGGTTTCTGCCCTTCCGTGAACCACGTTTTTTTACAGAAAACGCACCAAAGCCTCGCAATTCGACTCTATCACCGTTAGACATTGTGGTTATTATTTCTTCAAAAATCGTACTAATGACGCGTTCTACATCACTTTGAGTTAGATGAGGATTCTCATCCATCAGTTTCTGAACCAATTCTGAACGTATCATATTTTCCCCTTAATACTTACCGGCAGTGAGGCGCGCAGGTAATTGCACAACGCTACATGAAAATTAACCTTGCTGGGAACCCAATGTCTAACAATATCAATCAAATTTCAAAATATTTCTATTTTTAGCGCAAAAATACCTTACCGGCTGTCAAAAACAGCATTGGTATCCATTAAAATATACAATTTCTTAAGCTATCGATTCGAAAATGAGCCCCACAACAGCGGGACCCATCAAAATATATAATTAATGCTTCGTTTATCAATCGTCAGTCTTAAGTGCGGCTCCTAAAATATCACCAAGAGAAGCACCAGAATCAGATGAACCGTATTGTTCTACGGCCTCTTTCTCTTCAGCTATTTCGCGAGCCTTTACAGAAAGTCCAAGCCGACGGGTTTTGCTATCAATGTTAGTAACGCGAACATCAACTTTATCGCCCAATCCGAACCGGTCAGGACGTTGCTCAGCACGATCCCGCGATAAGTCAGAACGGCGAATGAATGATTTCATTCCTTCGTATTGCACTTCGATCCCACCGTCTTCTATTGACGTAACTTCAACGGTAACTATTGATCCGCGTTTAACCCCATCAATGGCATCGGCAAACTTATCTCCACCCATTGCTTTAACTGAAAGGCTAATGCGTTCCTTTTCAACATCAACCTCAGAAACCACGGCCTGTACCAGGTCACCTTTCCGATAGTCGCTGATTACATCTTCTCCACGACCATCCCAAGTTAAGTCCGACAAGTGAACCATACCATCAATATCGCCCTCTAATCCGATGAACAAACCAAATTCGGTAATATTTTTAACTTCACCTTCAACTTGGGTACCTTCAGGGTTCTGCTCTGCAAATAGTTCCCATGGATTACGCTGTGTTTGTTTCAAGCCAAGTGATACCCTACGTTTAACACCATCGATTTCTAAAACTATCACGTCGACTTCTTGGCTCGTCGACACTATTTTGCCAGGGTGCACGTTTTTCTTGGTCCAAGACATCTCGGAAACATGTACCAAGCCTTCAACGCCAGCTTCAAGTTCAACAAAGGCTCCATAGTCAGTAATATTTGTCACACGACCTTTATGCAGCGACTCTAAAGGATACTTTGCTGAAACAATTTCCCAAGGATCGTCCATCAACTGCTTCATCCCAAGGCTGATGCGATGCGTCTCCTTGTTAATTTTAACAACCTGAACTTTGACTGTCTCACCAATTGTAAGGATCTCTGATGGATGATTCACGCGGCGCCATGCCATATCAGTAACGTGAAGCAGTCCATCTACGCCTCCCAAGTCAACGAATGCCCCGTATTCAGTTATATTTTTAACGATACCATCAACGCAATCACCCTCTGCCAATTTTCCAATAACTTCGGCACGTTGTTCAGCGCGTGATTCTTCCAAGATAGCTCGACGGGAAACTACTATATTACCACGACGCCGATCCATCTTAAGAATTATAAAAGGCTGTTTCAGGCCCATTAGAGGACCAGCATCTCTTACCGGACGGACATCGACCTGACTGCCAGGTAAAAAAGCAACGGCACCGCCAAGATCAACTGTAAAGCCACCCTTTACACGTCCAAAAATAGCACCATCAACTCGCTCTTCATCCGAATAAGCTTTCTCTAAGCGATCCCAAGCTTCTTCACGCCTGGCCATTTCACGGCTAATTACAGCCTCACCCTTCGCGTTTTCTGCCGCACGCAGAAAGACCTCAACAACATCTCCTACTGAAATTTTTGGAGACTCACCGGGATCTGCAAATTCTTTAATATCTACGCGGCCTTCCATTTTGTAGCCCACGTCAACAATCGCTTGTCCAGCTTCAATTGCAATAATTTTACCTTTTACGACTGTGCCTTCTTCAGGTGTGTCGACTTCGAAGCTTTCTTGTAGGAGGGCTTCAAATTCCTCCATCGTTACTGATGCCATGTGGCGTTTCAATCCTTATATTTTTGTTTCTGGCCGCGCGGTTGTCTCCGCCGGTCTTTGGGTTGCATTGGTTCAAACTCATAACCAGATTTCAAAAACCAATAAGGGCCGGTTAAAGCCGACCCTGCTAAGATATTAAAATCCTCAATTTTAAACGTTTGGACACCGAGGCGTATAAGGCCATGTCTACCATGTTGCAAGGCCCTATTGGCTATCAGAATATGAAAATAGAAGCACATCTGAATGATTAAGCATAACGCTCTGGCCCCTTCCATTGTTCCTCTGAATACCGATCGCCATCCACCCAGCCGATTGGCAATACATTTTCAACTTCTTTTAGTTCATTCGATGTCAAAATATGATCACTTCCAGCAACCATTTCTTTAAAATGATCAATATTTCGGGTACCAGGAATTGGTAAAATATGGTTACCTTTCGCCAAACACCAAGAAATTGCTAATCCAGCAGAAGTTAGGCCAATATCAGACGCCAAGGCACGAAAATCTGAAGTAAATTCAACATTTTGACTTAAATTAGGTTCCATAAAACGGGGATTTTTAGCAAGAAAAGGAATAGTAGCTGCTATGTCCCTCCCATGTGGCTTGTCGGTCAGTAGGCTGCGGCCAACTGGAGAAAAGGCAACAAATGTAGTATTTAGAGCGGCACAAGTTTGGATAACGCCCAGCTCTGGCGTGCGCGTGGAAAGAGAATATTCTGACTGCAATGCCGCCACCGGGTGAACCGCATGTGCAGCCCTAAGTGATGTTGGTGAAATCTCAGAAAAGCCAAACCCTGCAATTTTTCCAGATTTAATAAAAGTGGCCAAGGTTTGTGTTACCTCTTCAATCGGCACAGATGGATCTCGTCGGTGAATGTAGTAGAGATCAATTTTTTCGACACACAGCCGCGCCAAGCTAGCGTTGAGCTGATCCTCAAGATAGCCAGCTTCATTGTTGAACAAGCGGCTCGGATCACTACGGTCTGTGATCCCTCCCTTGGTCGCAATATGAAAAAAATCCCGTGCTTCTGGGTTTTTAGACAGATAAGCACCGATATGAGCCTCGGAGTCCCCTTTGCCGTAAATGTCGGCAGTATCAATGTGGTTCACGCCCAAATCGCGCGCTGTATCCAAAATTGCAAAAACTTCATCACGGCTGACAGCCCCATAAAAATTTGAAAATGACATTGCGCCGATGCCTATTCTGGAAACTTCTACACCAGGATTTGAGAAATGCCTTTTTTTCATAATTCTATTACTTTTTGAACTATGGCTATTGCCTCAGCAACCGCTTCGCCAATGGCTAGTTTGGAGGTATCAATCACCAATGCGTTTTCAGCCGGGACCATTGGGGCAATAGCACGATCAGCGTCGCGAGCATCGCGCGCCAGTACGTCGGCTAGTACCTGCTCAGGAGATATAACCGTTCCAATGCGCCTCAATTCTTCGTGTCTACGGCCAGCTCGAACCATAGCACTTGCAGTAACAAACAATTTTACTTCGGCTTCAGGGCAAATCACTGTACCAATATCTCGACCGTCCAAAACCGCCCCGCCCAGTCGGCGGGCAAAACTACGCTGTAACGCTAATAATTCATTCCGAACGTCTGCAAGCACAGCGACCTTGGAGGCAGCCAGTGCCACCTCTGGGCTCCGCAGGGTTGAGGCTTTTAGGTTTTCAGGATGCAGAGATTTTGCTGCAACCAAAGGATCAGCTCCAGCCAATACCTGAGCCCCAACAGCCCGGTACAACAAACCTGTGTCTAAGTGTGCCAGTGAAAAGTGTGAAGCAAGCGCTTTGCTAATTGTACCCTTGCCAGCGGCGGCAGGTCCATCAATGGCAATTGTGAAACGCATTATCAGACCCTTGATTAGCTATAGAGTGCCCAGTGAGATCTGGGTTGTTCGCTTCAGCTTGCAGTAAACTATTTGCAAACTCATAATAGTCCCCCTTCTCTGCACAAAAAGTATGGCCAGATAAAGTTAACCCAATTGGTGCTTCAAAACAGCCCAAGAAAATTGATAAGTTATTACCCAGACCGTCCCAAAACATTTGGCTGCTACAGTTTTTACAAAAGCCCCGACGGGCTCGGAGAGACGATTGATACCAAAGCACCTCTCCAGTAATCGTAAGTGATGTACGCGCGGTCGAGTTAGCTGCAGCAAAGTGGCTGCTCGATTTGCGGCATTGGGTGCAATGGCTGGCGATTACAGGACGCAGCGGGCCAGCGGTAGAATAGCAAACTCGCTCACGCAGGCAACTACCGTTCATAATCTCACTCATGCTTTTTTTCGACAAATAATGGCACCCAAGCCTGCCATTAACGTTTCAAATATTGGAAACGACGTCGCCACTGGCACACCATCATCAATTGACATCCCATTTTCAGCACCAAGGCCCAAAATAAGGAAGGACATAGCTATACGGTGGTCCAGATGCGTGGCCGCGGTGTTTCCACCGGGAACAGTTCCATCCAATCCATACACATGCCACCAATCCGGTCCATCCTCAACAGTCACACCAGCCGCACGCAGGCCAGTAGCCATAGCCTCAATTCGGTCACTCTCCTTAACGCGAAGCTCCCCAACCCCATGCATGCGGGTAACACCACTGGCAAAACTCGCCACCACCGAAAGAATTGGATATTCGTCAATCATGGAAGCCGCACGCTCTGGTGGTACCTCGATGCCCTGCATATTGGGAGAATATTTAGCGCGTAGATCCGCAACAGGTTCACCCCCCTCCTCACGCATGTTTTCAAATGTGAGATCGGCTCCCATTTCTTGCAATGTGTAGAATACGCCTGCGCGGGTCGGATTGAGGCCAATATTTGGGACTAATATATCTGAACCTTCAACGATAAGTGCCGCACAAATAGGAAAAGCCGCCGATGACGGATCCCGCGGAATAGTGATGTGCTGCGGGCGCAGTTCAGGCTGTCCTGTCAGGGTGATGACCCTACCCTCTTTCGTATCTTCAATACTCAATTCAGCACCAAAACCCATCAGCATGCGTTCCGTATGATCCCGTGTCGCCTCTTTTTCGATCACTACCGTTTGCCCTGGGGCATTCAAACCCGCGAATAAAATAGCAGATTTTACCTGTGCAGATGGCATTGGTACTTCATAAAGTACCGGCATGGGTTCATCAGCACCCGTTATTGTCAACGGCAACCTTCCTCCAGAGCGGCCATGCGATTGTGCACCAAATAAAGCCAAGGGATCCGTCACTCGATCCATAGGGCGCTTATTTAGACTGCTATCACCAATAAATGTAGCTGAGATTGGGGAGGTCGCCATAGCACCCATGATTAAACGTGCACCAGTGCCCGAATTGCCACAATCAATAATGCAGTCGGGCTCTGCGAACCCACCAACGCCTACCCCGTATACGGACCATGCCCCATCACCATTATTAACTACCTTAGCACCAAAGGCTTGCATCGCCTTGCCAGTGCTAAGTACGTCATCGCCTTCAAGCAGACCCTCAATACGGGTTTCACCTACTGACAGCGCGCCCAAAATTAGAGAACGATGTGAAATGGATTTGTCGCCAGGTACGTCCGCCTGCCCAGTCAAAGCAAAACATTTTTGTGAATACATTGGAATTACTGCATCATGGCCCGACATATCAGCTCTTTCACTAGTTGATTGTTTGATAACGCCACAGTCCACTGAGGTCCACACCTCTGATTATATCAAGTTATAACTTACTAAACGTCATATAATGCGGAGTACGATTTTCGCGCAAAGCCTTCAACTCATAACGCGTTGAGATCCAATCCACCCAAGGCGTGCGCCAGGTTTCAGGGCCTTCAGAGAGCCACTCAAATCCCGCCTTAGGTACTTCTATTAGAGTTTGACGAACATAGTCCTCAATATCTGTCGCCACCCGAAATTCCGCACCTGATTTAAGACACTTAGATAACGGAATAAGATGTTCAGGAGTTACAAACCGGCGGCGGTGATGCCGCAATTTTGGCCAGGGATCTGGGTAAAGTAAAAATGCTTTATTGATACTATTATTTGGCAGAACATCCATAAGATTGCGTGCGTCACCCATGTGCAGCTTGATATTGTCCACACCCGCTCTGCGAATTTTACCTAAAAGCATCGCCATACCGTTTAGATAGGGCTCAACTCCCAAGAACTGTACATCAGGATTATTTAGCGCCTGATGAACCAAATGCTCACCACCACCAAAACCAACCTCCAGCCAAACTTTTCTGCCACCAGAAAGCTCGCGGATGTCCAAAGGATTACGCTCTGGGTTCTCTGCAAAAGTAATGCCCGCTACCGAAAGCCTTGGCAAATCTTCGTCCAAATAGCGGTACTGAGCAGCGTTTAGTGCTTTACCTTTAGTGCGTCCATAAAAATTGCGGTGATCCATTATCAACTCATAAAAAATAAGTGGTGCTTCTAAACACTTTAGTTATTTTGATTTGAGAACTCAAAGAATCAATTTGGCCTAAACGGCTTTTTTCAACGCTTCGACCAAGTCGATTTTTTCCCAACTAAATCCACCGTCAATTTCTGGTTCACGTCCGAAATGACCATAAGCAGCTGTCCGTTGGTAAATTGGACGATTCATACCCAGGTGTTGTCTGATTCCACGTGGTGTTAGGTCCATACATTGAGCCACGATGCGCTCAATTTCTTCGTCTGGTACTTGACCAGTACCATGTGTATCCACGTAAATAGAGAGTGGTTTTGAAACCCCGATAGCATATGCCAACTGCAGAGTGCATCGGTCAGCCATACCAGCTGCCACAACATTTTTAGCCAAATAACGGGACGCGTAAGCCGCTGAACGATCTACTTTAGTTGGGTCCTTACCCGAAAATGCGCCGCCACCATGCGGTGCAGCACCACCGTAGGTATCCACAATGATTTTTCTGCCAGTTAAACCTGCATCACCATCAGGACCACCTATAACGAAGGTTCCTGTTGGATTAACCCACCATTCAGTATCAACCGTTATCCACTCGTTTGGAATAACTTCGCGTATATAAGGTTCAACAATTTCTCGAATATAGCCACTATCTTGATCTTCAGAAGAATGCTGAGTTGAAAGCACAATTGATGTTACTTCCACTGGCCTGCCGTCCAAATACCTCAACGAAATTTGTGATTTAGCATCAGGGCCAAGATCTGACTCTACACCACTCTTGCGAACTTCAGCTAATCGCTTCAAAATCGCATGAGAAAATTGGATAGGCGCTGGCATTAGTTCTGGAGTTTCTGTTGTCGCATACCCAAACATTATTCCTTGATCACCAGCACCCTCATCTTTATCAGATCCTGCATCAACACCCTGCGCAATGTGTGCCGATTGTTCATGTAAAAGGTTAGTGACTTCCACTGTATTCCAATGAAATTTTTCTTGCTCATATCCAATATCTTTTATGCAATCTCGTGCTATTTGTTCGATTTGGCCCATTTGTTGAGATAGCTTTTCCTTGTCCGAAAGCCCAACCTCACCGCCAATAACCACCCGATTGGTTGTCGCAAATGTTTCAGCAGCTACGCGAGCTTCCGGCTCCTCTGCGATAAACGCGTCCAATACAGCGTCTGAAATACGGTCACATAATTTATCAGGGTGTCCTTCCGATACAGATTCGGAAGTAAAAATATAATTCGATCTTGGCATGAGTAGCGCTCCAATTAAATGTTAACTGCGTCAGGAAGCCGTTGCAGATAGGGTCAGTTAGACCAACTTCAATAACGGGTCAATAAACTTTTCTGGAAGCTTATTATTAGCCATACGCAAATCACAAAAAGCAAAACCAAAGAAAATACTACTTCACCGTAAGCGGCATAAAAAGTCGGAGGAAGTGGGGGAGGCACCCGCAAATCTAAAGCTCCCCTATCATCAAAGTCCAGAGCTTCACTAAAAGCGCCACGAGCATCTATAACTGTTGTTATTCCACGATTTGCAACACGTACCATAGGCAAGCCAAGTTCGATTGTGCGGGCACGTGCCTGCGCAAAATGCTGAGCAATTCCCTGTCCCTCACCAAACCATGCGTCATTGCTAATAAGAACTAAAAGATCTGGCCGGTCGTTGGCGCGGCCCACAAATTGCGGGAAAATACCCTCGTAACAGATCAACGGCTGGATATTTCCTATTGAAGGGACCCAAAAAACTTCAGGACCAGTGCCATTAGAAAACCCACCTTCATCTGACGTAGCTAAACCTCTCAATCCTATTTTTTTAAGAAATGTCCCAAATGGCAAATACTCGCCAAAGGGAACTAATTTACTTTTGTGATATTCAGATGACAAAGAGCCATCAGGTGACAGAATACCCAAGCTATTGTAGATTGAGTTATTATTTTCGCGATGTTGATATCCAACAATTACATGTGACCCATTTGCTGCTACCGAAATCTCATTTCGTGCCGCAGCAATAGGATAGTTTAGAGATGTTTCAGGCCAGACTATCAAATTTACCCTGTTATCAGATTTGCTCAACTTGAGATGACGTTGATAGATAGCCTCCTTAAATTTAGGGTCCCACTTCTTACTCTGATCCACATTAGGGTGAACTAATCTTACTTTGCCCGCATCTTCAGCTGCACGAGGTCCCTCAATAACTGGAAGAAAAGGTAAAAATAAAATACACAAAACTAAACTTCCACTATATTTGATTGGCGTAAATGCGATAGAACTAGATAACAATAAAGTCAGCATTGTCATTCCATGAGGTCCAACAAAAGCAGCTAAATGGTATATAGGCGTTTCGATCCAAACATAGCCGAGTAATGCCCAAGGAAATCCACCAAGAAAATAAGTCCTAAAAAATTCGGCCAAAGCAAGCATAACGCACAGCAACAAAGGGTGTCTTCCCCCAGCAATAACAAAAGCAATACCCCAAAAGAGCGCCAAACCACTCGACATAATGGTGAGTGCAAAAGGGGCCATCCAGCCTGTTGACCAGATATCGACCAAAAACGGTTGAGTAATCCAAGCCAAAGTACTGGCAAAATAGCCAAATCCAAAAGTCCAGCCCAACTTAAAGTGCGAAATCAGAGCAACTTTGTTATCCAGCCAAATAACTATTCCAAGTCCGATTAAAGTAAGTATCGGCAAATCAAATGGTGACTGGCCCAATCCAGACAATACACCAATCAAAAATATTAAAATAATTTTTAATAAAGCTGGCGCCCGTGCCCAGAAACTATCTAGCGTCGTTGTTCTTAACATGTGCTCGCAGTCGTTTAATCCGTCGCGGGTCGGCATCTACAACTTCAAATTCAACTCCAGCGGGATGATTAACTACTTCACCCCTCGCTGGCACGCGCCCCAACAACATAAAAACTAACCCACCAAGCGTATCAACCTCTTCCGGATCAACTTCAGCAACATCGGACAGATCCCGTCCTATCTCTTGCTGAAATTCGTCCAATGGCGTCTTGGCTTGGGCCAGGTAACAGCCAGGCTTTTCAATCACCCAAAATGCACCCTCATCAGGATCATGTTCATCTTCGATTTCCCCAATCACTTGCTCTATAAGATCCTCAATCGTCACCAGTCCGTCAGCGCCACCATATTCATCAATGACCAAAGCCATGTGTATACGATCCGCCTGCATTTTAGACAGAAGGACCCCAATGGGCATCGATGGGGGAACAAAAAGCAACGGCCTAAGCATCGACTTAAGGGCCAGACGCCCTCCAGATCCGTTAAAACCATGCTTAAGGGCAATATCTTTTAAATGAGCGAAACCCATTGGCGTATCTAGGGTCCCATCATAAACTGGGAGCCTGGTTAGGCCGCTTTCCCTAAAAACTAGAACAAGATCTTCTTTTGAGATTGTCGCTGGGACAGATTTTATATCTGCTTTTGGGATCATTACATCTTCAACTCGAAGTTGTCGAAGGTTCCAAAGCCCAGGGCGTACATTATCGCCCCCTTGCGCCGAATATGCTGTCTTGTTTATTGATGGCCCTCGTCTCAAAAAAAATTGTTTGAGCCAGTCCCACGTGCTCATCCTATTTAATTGCAATATTGAAGGATCATCTTCAGTTTCTGAGTTACTATTTTTACTAATACTATTTGGCATAATGGTTTTCATTAGATATCTTCATTAATGACATATGGATTGGAAATACCCATTTTAGCAAGGACTTCTATTTCAATGGCTTCCATAATTAGTGCATCTGTGTCTTCCATGTGATCATAGCCTAGCAGATGTAAAGTTCCATGCAAAAGCAAATGAGCAAGATGATCACTGAAGGGAACCTGCCCTACGCGAGACTCTGAAAAACACACTTCATAAGCCATCGCGAGGTCACCTAGTTGAGGATTAATCGCTAAATTGGGTAACTGTCCTGATGAAGCTGCTGTTAAATTTTCGTTAGGCCATGACAAAATGTTTGTAGATTTATCGCTTGCCCGAAAGTCTTTATTCAGTTGCTGCATTTTTGCATTATTACAAAGAAGGACTGCGACACTTGCACATTTTGGGAGACGCAATTTTGTATTTGTGGCCTCCGAAACTTTTTCTGCTATTTCATTTAATTTTTCAATTTCCCAACCCGAATACTCAGATACAAACTCAAAATTTATAGTCATGTTGTATCTGCGTCATACGCTTCAATGATTGCAGCCACCAAAGGATGCCGAACTACGTCTTTGGAAGTAAAATAATTAAAACTGATCTTAGAAACTTCTTTGAGTAACCGTTCCGCATCTACTAGCCCCGACCGCACTCCTCTTGGCAGGTCTGTTTGAGTTCGGTCTCCAGTAACAACCATCCTGCTTCCCTCACCCAGTCGGGTCAAAAACATCTTCATTTGCATAGTGGTGGCATTCTGGGCTTCATCCAAAACAACGAAGGCATTGGCTAAAGTACGCCCGCGCATAAATGCAAGAGGTGCTATTTCTATCACTTTGTCCTCAATAAGCTTTCCCATCTGCTTTGCGGGTAAAAAGTCATTAAGGGCATCATATAGTGGCTGCATATAAGGATCCACTTTTTCCTTCAGATCACCGGGTAGAAAACCCAAACGCTCCCCAGCCTCGACGGCTGGCCGCGACAAAATAATTTTATCAACACGGCCCGAAATAAACATGGACACAGCAACAGCAACAGCCAAATAAGTCTTTCCTGTACCAGCTGGACCAATCCCAAAAGCCAATTCATTATTAAACAGGGACTCTACATAGATCGCTTGTGCTTCCGTGCGCGGTTCCACTATTTTTTTACGGGTCTTAATCTCCACGGTGGAGCCCTTAAACATTTTCAGTTGTTCTGTATTTTTCTTACCACCATTGGTAACCGAATTCATTCGCAAGGCCGTCACTATATCCACCGGCAGCACGTCTCTGCCCTGCTCAAGCCTGTTATACAAATATTGTAATATAGAAACTCCACTTGAAAGCGATTCCTCATCGCCAATCAATACTAATTGGTTTCCACGGCGAACTATTTGTATAAAAAGTTCTGCCTCAATCGTAGTCAGGTTTCTGTCGTATTCTCCACACAATTTTGCAAGCAAGCGGTTATTTGGAAATTCAATTTGATTTTCATTTTGAACGGCGGTGCGTGATAAGGCGTCGTCTGCCAAGTATGTCCCCTATTTTGGTCAACGTGGTGAAAAATTCGGTAACAAGGTTAAAGTCATTGTGCGAAGTTATAAACAAAAAAAGCAGGAATTCTGTCGGTAGTTTATCTGAACGTATCTTTAAATATTAAAAATTCAACCATAAACTGGTTAATATATTATTTCTGCTGTTAAAGAATTGGTCATATTTTTTGTAATCCGGACAGGTATAATTTGACCTAGCATATGCTCAGGTGCAACGGCGTGCACGGCATGCATGTATTCAGATTTGCCTATTAGCTGACCATCACTTCGACCTTTTTTTTCAAATAAAACACTTACCTCCCGACCAACCATCGAGGCTTGCACAGCATGTTGTTGGCTAGTGAGTAAAGTTTGGAGTTCCTGCAATCTCTCATTCGCCAGTATCGGGTCAATTCCAACCTTTTCTGCGGCTGGCGTACCAGGGCGCGATGAATATTTAAACGAATAGGCTTGTCCATACCCAACCTGACGTACAAGGTCTAAAGTATCAGAAAAATCTTCATCAGTTTCACCAGGAAACCCAACAATAAAATCACTCGAAAGCAAGAGATCCGGACGCGCATCCCGAATACTGTCTACAACAGAAAAATAACCCTCCCGTGTGTGCTTCCTGTTCATCATCTTAAGAATTCTGTTACTGCCTGATTGCACTGGCAAGTGCAGATAAGGCATCAATTTTGTACATTTACCATGCGCATCAATCAATGCAGCATCCATGTCATTGGGATGGCTAGTTGTGAAACGAATGCGTTCCAAATCTTTGATCTCAGACAGCTGCCAAATCAAACCCGACAAGCCGTTTCTATGTCCGTTATAAGCATTTACATTCTGCCCTAAAAGGGTGATCTCACGAACTCCCCTGTCAACCAGGTCACAAGCCTCAGAAAAGACCAGATCAGCGGGACGGCTAACTTCAGAACCTCTTGTATAAGGCACCACACAAAAGGCACAAAATTTATCGCAACCCTCCTGGACTGTCAAAAAAGCAGTTGGCCCACGCTTGGCTTTCGATCGCGCTGCCAGATGGTTAAATTTATCTTCTTCAGGGAAATCGGTGTCCAGAGCCCTTGCTCCAGTTTGGATCCGTGCCTCCATTTGGGGAAGTTTGTGATAAGATTGCGGACCCACAACCAAATCCACCATGGGTTGGCGGCGAATAATTTCGGCACCTTCAGCCTGAGCAACACAGCCCGCCACGCCAATCTTCAAATTGGGATTAGCACTTTTAATGCCTTTGAATTTTCCTAGTTCTGAGTAAATTTTATCAGCAGCTTTTTCACGGATATGACACGTATTTAGCAAAATCATGTCGGCATTTTCTGCTTTATCTGTCTGAATGTAACCCTGACCCTCAAGCGTCTCCACCATTCGTTCGCTGTCGTAAACATTCATCTGACATCCATAAGTTTTTATGAACAGCTTTTTAGCCTCGGCCACTGGGATATCCTTTTTATGAAACGATCAATCGTGGGGTAATAGCCCTTGTACCAATTTCTTGCAATGCGTTCAACTTTACATGCCCATACGAACTCAGGTTGGTTTATTTAGTTTTAATGCACTCACCCATGTGACTATATAATAAAAGAGGATTTAAGAATTTCCATGGAGGCATTAGACATGATCACATATCTAATTAGTGAATTTCCGTCTCAAACGGATCACGACATCCACTTTTGAAATTTCAGCACCTGCTGGAACCTCTGGTAAAGATGCAATCCTTAACTCTTCAGACGGGGCGTCAACTAAATCTGCAGAATCTTCCCAATAAAAATGAGGATGATCCGAAACATTTGTGTCAAAGTAGCTTTTGGAGCCATCCACGGTAATTTCACGTATTAGGCCAACGGAACAAAACGCCCGGAGGGTGTTATAGACAGTAGCAAGTGAAACTTTATCACCGCGCTTATTACTTACAGAGAATAGACTTTCCGCCGTTACGTGTCTGTTTTGACCATCTCCAATTAACCGCTCCGCAATGATAACACGTTGGCGTGTCGGGCGCAGTCCGCCTTTGGCGAGCCACTGGATCGCCGTCTGACTTAGGTCGGGAAAATTTTTGATCATTTTCATACCATCAATATGAACCTTTATGGCCATTTTTCAATGGCAAATCGTTTGAACTTACATCATATTCAATTGGACAGTTGCAATATGCCACCTTTGCTTCAACATTTAGTATGTATATACAGATTGGAAACCACATGTTTCGAATTGTAGGAGCGTAGTATGCCATCGGACTTCCCCACCTCATTTGACAAAGAAGGCCTCTTGAAATGCGCAAGTGGTAACCTCTTTGGACCAGGCAACGCACAACTGCCTGAACCACCAATGCTTATGATGGATCGTGTCATAGAAATAAGTGATAATGGTGGTCTGCATGGAAAAGGTCATGTAATCGCTGAATTGGATATTGTACCCGAACTCTGGTTTTTTAAATGCCATTTCCCGGGTGATCCAGTAATGCCTGGGTGCTTAGGCTTGGATGCACTTTGGC
Source organism: Planktomarina sp. (assembly GCA_017856985.1). Taxonomy (GTDB): domain Bacteria; phylum Pseudomonadota; class Alphaproteobacteria; order Rhodobacterales; family Rhodobacteraceae; genus Planktomarina; species Planktomarina karensis. The sequence continues at coordinate 8,480 of JAFMEA010000009.1, read as the reverse complement.
AATTAACAGGCTTCAACCTGGGTTGGCGCGGTATGCCAGGGCGAGGGCGAGCTCTCGGGGTCGGCGAAGTAAAATTTGTAGATATGGTCACTCCCGACGTTAAAATGGTTACCTACCACGTTGACTTCACACGTGTTATTGATCGGAAATTAAAGCTAGGGATGTCTGATGGACGTTTACTAGCAGACGGAAAAGAAATTTATACAACCACCAACATGAAAGTTGGTTTATTCACTGACTAATTAAGGGGGCCAGATGCGCCGCGTAGTAATCACAGGTTTGGGTGTAATTTCACCTATTGGAAATAATATCGACGAAGTAACAGACGCGCTCAAGGTTGGCCGATCGGGAATCGCGTTTGAGCCTGAATACGCTGAAAATGGCTTTAGATCCCGAGTTGCAGGCATTCCAGACATAAACCCAGCCGACCATATAGACAAACGCCACATGCGGTTTATGGGTGTTGGAGGCGGATACAACTACCTCGCAATGGAACAGGCTATAGCCGATTCAGGTTTGGAACCAAACGAAGTATCAAACGAGCGCACTGGCCTGATAATGGGTTCAGGCGGTCCATCCACTTCCAACTTTTACACAGCTTTTGACGTTGTCAAAAATAAGGGCGGTCCCAAACGGATGGGCCCATTCATGGTGACCCGCTGCATGAGTTCAGCACACTCCGCAACACTAGCCACACCCTTCAAAATAAAAGGTTTAAATTATTCAATCACGTCCGCCTGTGCTACCTCTGCGCATTGTATTGGTAACGCAATGGAACAAATTCAGATGGGAAAGCAGGATGTTGTGTTTGCTGGTGGTGGCGAAGAGGTAAGCTGGTCACTCTCGTGTCTGTTCGACGCTATGAATGCAATGTCATCAAAATATAATGACTTTCCCGAGACAGCATCTCGACCATATGATGCAGATCGAGACGGGTTTGTAATCGCAGGTGGCGGCGGGGTTTTGGTCCTAGAAGAACTGGAACACGCCAAAGCCCGTGGAGCCAAAATTCATGCCGAACTGACTGGCTATGGAGCCACGTCAGACGGTGCAGATATGGTGGCACCATCCGGTGAAGGCGGTGAACGTTCAATGAGGCAGGCCATTGCAATGCTAGACCCAGATCGGAAAATTAACTACATAAACGCGCACGGAACCTCCACGCCAGCGGGCGACGTGACCGAAGTAGAGGCAATCCGCAATATTTTTGGCCGTGGTGAGACTCCACCAATATCCTCAACAAAATCTTTAACAGGCCACTCTTTGGGGGCAACATCCGTGCATGAAGCTATTTATTCACTATCGATGATGAAAAATAGTTTTATTTCAGCCTCAGCTAACGTGCAAAACCTAGACCCTGCACTTGATGCCGCAGAAATTGTAACTCAACGGCAAGATGACATTGAACTGGACACCATACTATCTAATAGCTTTGGGTTTGGCGGAACTAATGCAACATTAATTATGAGTAAATTTAACGGATAAAAAAATGGCAGAACTTCTCAAAGGCAAACGCGGTCTAATTACAGGGATTGCAAACAATCGTTCAATAGCTTGGGGCATCGCGGAGGCAATGAAAGCCGAAGGCGCTGAGTTAGCATTTGGCGTTCAGATGGATGTCTTTGGCGAAAAGGTAAAACCCTTAGCCACAGAATTGGGCGTGGATCTAGTCCTAGATTATAACGTTCAAAATGAAAACAGCACCCAAGCGGCCTTTGACAGATTATCGCAAGAGTGGGGTGGTATCGATTTTGCTGTTCATGCTATCGCTTATTCTGACAAGAATGAGCTGACTGGCCGCTTTATCGACACCAGCCGTGAAAACTTTAAAAATTCACTAGAGATTTCAGCTTATTCCTTTATCGATATGGCAAAAAAAGCTGAGCCTTTGATGAAGGAGGGTGGGACTTTAATCACTCTAACCTATCAAGGTAGTAGAAAAGCCACGCCTTGGTATAATGTAATGGGCGTTGCCAAAGCCGCTTTAGAGTCTGCAGTGGTCTACCTTGCCAATGATTTAGGTCCACAGAAAATTCGGGTGAACGCAATTTCGCCAGGACCGATGAAAACCCTATCTGGCGCAGCTATTGGTGGTGCACGCAAGACATTTCGGTTTACTGAGGCCAACGCACCGCTGCGGGCTAATGCGACCAAAGCCTCGATTGGCGGCACGGCAGTGTATCTCGCTTCAGATTACGGCGAATGCACAACCGGGGAAACCATCATGGTAGATGGTGGCCTGCATATTCTTGGCCTGCCACAGCCTGAAAATTTTTAAACTTGGGGTAAATCGTCGACTAAAGCTTAGTTTTTTATTTTTAGATACAGGGGTAATCGGCTAGAGCCTGCGAAATCATGTCTGCATCAACATTGCCACCAGAGGCGATGCAAATCACGTCTTCCCCAGATATTTGATCACCATGATAAAGAGCGGCGGCCAATGCGATTGCCCCACCCGGCTCTAACACCACTTTAAACCTGGTAAAGGCGACGGACATGGCGCGCAGACAAGCTTGATCTGACACCACTATACCTGCGCCGCAAAGACGTTTCATGATCGGAAACGTCAAATCCCCAGGCGTTGGCGTGACAATTGCATCACAAATACTGCCCCCAAACCGAGAGTTAGTCTGTGGAACACCTTTTGCCAGAGAGCGGGTAACATCATCAAAATCTACAGGCTCGACTGGACGCACCCGCATGTCAGGTGCTTCCACTTCGAGTGACAATGCAATGCCAGATGTCAGCCCGCCGCCGCCGCAGCACACCAAAACATCAGCCGCTTTGATCCCTGCCGCGGTGGCCTGCTCAGCAATCTCCAAGCCGCAGGTGCCTTGGCCAGCAATCACTTCTGGTTCGTCGTAGGGCTTGATCAACGTCAAACCACGCGCCTTAGATATGCGTTGCCCAATCTCTTCGCGATCCTCAGTGTCGCGGTCATACAATACTACCTCAGCCCCTAAAGATCGAGTATTCTCTACTTTCAGCTTTGGCGCATTTGACGGCATGACTATCACTGCTGATGCGCCATGCATCTGCGCCGCAAGCGCCACGCCCTGCGCATGATTACCCGATGAAAAGGCAATGACACCTGCCGTCTTTGCCTCCGAAGATAAAGCCGAAATGGCAGACCACCCGCCCCTAAATTTAAAAGATCCGGTGTGTTGCAGGGCCTCAGCCTTCATCCACACTCGGCGGCCCGCAATCTCATCTACAAATGTCGAATTCAGTAACGGTGTACGACGTACATGCCCCTTCAAGCGCTGCGCCGCCGCTCGTATCATCTCAATATTCATTGCTTCACCCGCAAGTCATTGGCTAATTTGGCCCAGTTTTGTGAAATTTCTGAATTTTCATGAAGAGCCACGGCAGTATCCGCTGCAGCGGCCACATAAAATAAAGTGCCACAGGCATCAAATACGCAGCTGCTTATCAGCATAGAATCCTCCACAAACTGTGCACAATGATAACAACGTAGGAGCAAAGGGGAAGCGCCATGCAAGTTTTTGAAGATTTAATTCCTAGGAGCGATTTTCAACTTATCCGAGTGTTGGTCATCTTTCCTGTTTGGGACAGGCAACGCCGTTTACTGAGCTAATCACTAGATTCTTAACGCAACAAGCCACCTTTGAACGCTATACTGGAGCATCAACAGTTAGCTATCCTATGTATTTTCAATATATATAGTATCTTTAAAAAAGCTATTCTCATCGGTGGCTCAGGATCTCCTGAAATTGTATACTAAATTTTACAAACCCCATTGCACGTTCCACAACATATATTAGCCTAGTAAAAAATCATCGCTTGGAAGAGACTCATGCCCACAATAAAAGCTGCTGTTGCACATGCATTTGCACATCCACTAAATGTTCAGGAAGTGATCTTGGCAGCGCCTAAACCCGACGAAGTCGAAGTAACTTTGGAAGCCTGTGCCATATGTCATTCAGATATTACGTATCTAGATGGTAAGTGGGGTGGGTCATTACCTGCCGTTTATGGCCATGAGGCAGCAGGGCGCATTTCGGCGATGGGAGAGCGCGTTTCAGGAATTTCACTAGGCGATCCAGTTGTGGTGACTTTGATTAGATCTTGCGGGACATGTCCTTCTTGCTGCTCCGGTCGACCTACAGGATGCGAAACCACTTACGATGGCGACCATGGGCCTTTAAAGATGCCTGACGGTAGTAAGCTGCACCAAGCCATGGCCAGTGGAGCGTTCGCGGAACGAGTTGTAGTCGCTAGAAGCCAAGTTGTCCGAATATCGGAAGATATTCCAATGGAGGTCGCCTCTTTGATTGCATGCGGCGTAATTACCGGCGTCGGCGCCGTAGTTAACACCGCAAAATTTAGGCCCGGTCAGGATGCAGTAATAATTGGGGTTGGTGGTGTAGGCTTAAATGCAATTCAGGGTGCCCGTATTGCTGGTGCACGACGCATTGTAGCTGTCGATATGCTTTCCGAAAAACTAGCGATTGCTAAGGAATTTGGCGCTACAGATACTGTGCTAGCCAGTGGTAGTACGCCCTGGGTGGACGCTAAAGTTGCTCTTGGTCGAGGAGCCGACGCAGTGTTTGTTACGGTTGGCGCGGCAACAGCCTACACAACCGCGCCAAATTACCTTGCCCTAAATGGTAAGGTCATTATGGTTGGCATGCCCGCAACTGGAGCAACTTCAACCTATGAAGCCGGTAACTTTGCTGCTGCCTCACAAAGCATGGTGGGTTCAAAAATGGGGGATGTTGTTATCCAGCGCGATATTCCTTGGATGATAGACCTTTACAAACAGGGCAGACTAAAACTCGACGAACTTGTATCAGGACGCTGGCCTTTAACACAAATCAACGAGGCAATCGCGGACACAAAAACTGGGTCAGCAAAACGTAATGTGATCATATTTAAATAATTAAAAACGTAATTGTAGAAAAATCTAACTTATCATGTATTAAAATTTGGAGGCGACCATGAAGCTTCAAGATCTCGAAGTCATCGTTACATCCCCACCGGCGCCAGGGTGGGGGGGAAGATATTGGATCTTTGTTAAGGTCACCACCGACAATGGGATTGTCGGCATAGGGGAATGCTACGCAAGCAGCGTGGGTCCAACCACAATGAGCCACGTAATCCACGATGTGTTCGACCGTCACATGGAGGGACAAAGTCCAGAGGATGTCGAACTTATGTTTCGACGAGCCTATTCAAGTGGCTTTACTCAAAGGCCAGATTTGACTGTAATGGGCGCATTTTCAGGTTTAGAAATAGCATGTTGGGATATCCTTGGTAAAGCTCGTGAACGTCCAATCTGGGCTCTTTTAGGCGGTAAAATGAATGATAGAATTCGTGCCTACTCCTATCTGTACCCCCTAGCTCATCACGATATAAATGAATTTTGGGGCAATGCTGCGCAAACAGCAGAGGCGGCGTTGGCAGCAGTTGGCAATGGCTACACAGCTGTTAAATTTGATCCAGCCGGCCCTTACACATTACGCGGCGGTCACATGCCAGCAATGACGGATATCAACCAATCAGTTAAATTCTGTGCGGCTATAAGAGAAGCAGTGGGCAGCAAAGCTGATCTTTTATTTGGAACTCATGGACAATTTTCAACTGCAGGCGCCATTCGTCTTGGGACAGCATTAGAGCCATTTTCTCCACTGTGGTTTGAAGAACCAATCCCGCCTGACAACATCTCAGAAATGGCCAAGGTCGCTCGTGCAGTAACAATACCGATTGCGACAGGCGAAAGGCTAACCACCAAGTCTGAATTTGCTGAGGTCTTGCGCCAAGGCGCCGCATCCATTTTACAGCCTGCTTTGGGTCGTTCAGGTGGGATTTGGGAAACCAAAAAAATTGCTGCTATTGCCGAAGTTTATAATGTCCAATTGGCGCCTCATCTATATGCGGGTCCAGTTGAGTGGGCGGCTAATGTACACCTCTCAGTTTCGATTCCCAACATATTGATTGCCGAGACCATTGAAACACAATTCCACAAAGCTTTAATTAAGAACTCAATTAAGGTTGAAAATGGGTTCATTGTCGCGCCACAGGGGCCTGGCCTCGGAATTGATTTTGATGAAGAACTAGCACAGGCCAACCCCTACAAGGATGACGGGCGGCACCTGCATTTGCAGATGCAGGAAGCGCCATGCGATTATCAAAATGGAAATTCTTTTCTAGGAGGAGCGCCACCAAAGATATGATTGTCCATCTTTAAGATCAAATATACTTTCCGGGCATTCAAGGAATTAAGAAAACAATGAAACTACCTTATAAGAGTAGTCAAATAACGGTACTTTTAAGCTGAACAACTTTCACTTGGCATTGGGGAAAAATAGTTGAACCCCATCTAGACGATATTCCTGAATGGCTTTTTGACCATGCAAGCCAACCAACCAATCTTCCAACCTCTGAACTGCCTCACGTTTCACATGAGGGTGACGTTCTTGAGACACCGGTAAAAACGCATATTGATTAAAAAATGCTGGGTCCCCTTCCAGCAAAATTGACATGTTATGTTTATTTCCAAAATTGATCCAACTGGCACGATCAGCAAGAACGTAGCCGCCCATTGCGACAGCCGTATTTAAAGTAGCCCCCATTCCCGCTCCAACTGAACGGTACCAGTTGCCCATTTCAGCAATTGTTGCAGCCTGCCAAAGAGCCTGCTCTGTCTTATGTGTGCCACTGTCATCGCCACGACTAACAAAAAGGTGCCCACCGCCAGCAATCGCAATTAAAGCTACACTCGCAGAAGTTAATCCCTTTATGTTAGCAGGATCTTTTGTTGGGCCAATTAACACATAGTCATTATACATAAGCTCTCGCCGGTAGGGTCCATAGTCCGATGCAACCCAAAGTTCCTCATCCGCACGTGAATGTACTAAAACTGCGTCCACGTCTCCAGCCTGTCCTAGTTTTAGGGCCTGTCCAGTGCCCACCACTAAGACCTGAAGCTCAATACCAGTATCGGACTTAATTTTGGGAAGAAGGACATCAGACAATCCTGAATTTTGGAATGACGTAGTTACCGCCAAGCGCACTGTTTCAGCGCCACTCATTGAGGCCCAAATCGCAAAAATCAGTCCTATTAATTTTGCCAAATTAAATGTCCTCCAACCAATCTTGGGCAGATTCTGTTGGAGGCTTTTGTAGAAAATCTTGCACAAAAAATGGGCCATGTACTACACCATCTGAAATAAACAAAACATCTTCAGCAAGTCTCTTTACCTGAGCCATCGAGTGGCTTGCTAAAATAACTTTACAGCCCTGATCTGCAACAACTTTAACTGCATTTTCAATGATTAAAGTCGACGGCCTATCTAAATTAGCCGAGGGCTCGTCTAGGAAAAGTAAGTTAGGTTTTATGATTAATGCCCGCGCCAACGTGAGTTTTTGCTTTTCACCTCCAGAAAGTAGAAAAGCGTCTTGCTCCAATAATTTATTGAGGCCAAATTCAGTGGCTATCTTTACTACTTCCTGCTCCCTTATCTCTGTAGGGACACCTCTAAGTTTTAGAGGAAGGATCAGATTTTGCTGCACTGATCTTCGCAGGAGAATTGGATGCTGAAACAGAAATGCTTGTTGCTGGGAATTCATATGAATTGGTAAATTTAGTTGACCATAGCGGGCGCGCTCGAGCCCATGCATCAGCCGAAGTAACGTAGACTTTCCAGCGCCGTTTGGCCCTATAACGGCAGTGATGCCTTTATCATTAATAGAAAATGTTGCAGGCCCAAGTAGCCGTCTCCCACGCCTTTCGACAACCACTTCCTCAACTTTTATCATAATACTTTCTACCATCGGCTGGCCCTCTCCGTGCGGGAAAGCCCATGTACTGCGAAGCTTACAGTTAGAGAAAGTACTATCAAAACCCCACCAAGAGCCAATGCAAAACCCAAATTGCCTTTGGAGGTTTCAAGTGCAATTGAAGTAGTCAAGACGCGCGTTGCATGATCAATGTTTCCACCAACAATCATAATTGCGCCAACCTCGCCAATTGCACGGCCAAAGCCAGCTAGGGCAGCAGTCAAAAGCGCGCGACGGCCATCCCAAAGTAATACCTGTATCCGCTGCATTTTCTTAGACCCAAGCGAAATCAGCAAGTCATGGTACTCAGCCCAAAGGTCTCTGCAGGCTTGATGTGCTAAAGAGGCAATCAGTGGCAATATAATTATGACCTGGGCTATCACCATGGCCGTGGGCGTGAACAATAAGTTCAAAACTCCAATTGGTCCGGAGCGCGACAGCATGACATAAACTATTAGGCCAACTACGACAGGTGGAATGCCCATTAAAGCATTCAAAGTAGCTATTATCCAACGTCGAGCCCCAAAACGCGTAAGTGCTAACCACGCACCAAAGGGCATCCCAATTAATGAGGCCAAGACAGTTGCGGTCAGAGTAACTTGCAAAGATAAAATTGTAACTTCAAACAATCCCACCCAAAGCGTATATTCATGACCCATAATATTCTACTATCACTG
>JAFMEA010000148.1 GCA_017856985.1 Planktomarina sp. | reverse complement strand
ACCGACATCAACGATAACAGGAGGTTAACTCTCAGTACCCTAGGCTGTCTAGGGCACTTTTGGTGGCCTCTGTGGTGGCCTCAGACGAATAGGGTCCCATGGAAGACAAATGACACCCCCGTGGCCTTTGGTAATCTTTGGCTTTCAAAAAGGGGGACTAAAGGGGCCGTTGTTGTTCTTGTTGTTAGGGCTTTTGATTACGATTGCGTCTGTGCGCATGATGCGCATGACTTTTCTATAGACTTCTTTGGTAAACCTATGCCCTCTTAAAGTTACCAAAAGTACGTGCGCAACGGACGCACAGACGCATTTCTTGGGGTTTGGCTAATAGTGAGCGCATCGCTAATTCTAATAGAGCGGAGAAGAAAATGGTTGGCGACTTTGTAATTGGCGAAAAGGGTACGTTTTCAGATTGCGCGCAAGAATCATTCACACTGCCGTCACGCTATTACACCGATCCAGGTATCCATGATCAGGAAATGAGCACGATTTTTCAATGTTCCTGGCTATATGTGGGTCACGTGTCCGACCTGCCTGACGTTGGCAGCTACTTGACCGAAGAAGTGGCAGGACAACCCATCTTGATTGTGCGGTCACAGGATAATTTGCTGCGCGCCTTTTTCAATGTATGCCAACATCGTGGCCATACCCTATTGTCCGGACGTGGCCAACTCAAAGGTCGAATAGTCTGCCCTTATCATGCCTGGTGTTATGGACTTGACGGGGCTTTGCTCTCAGCGCGCATGACACGTGACATTCCCAATTTTGACCTAGCAGAGTTTCCTCTCAAACCCATCCAGCTTGCCACCGCTGCTGGGTTGTTATTTGTTAATTTTGACCCAACGGCCTCCCCAGCGGACGGTGACCTGCTCGATTTTGAGGAGACAATTATCGGCCATATACCGGAGATGTCAGAATATGCGGCTAAACATCGGTTCGATTTTGACATTGCTGCAAACTGGAAAGTGGTTGTCGATAATTTTTCTGAGGGTTACCACATCCCAATTGCCCACCCGACCCTCTCCACGCTTTATAACGAGGAAGGTGGATCGTCGCGAATTGGTAAGTATTTTGGATGCTACCAAAAAACTGCTCGGGCTGGATTTGAAAAACTTGGCACGAAAGGCGGTGAACCATACGTTACCTGGTTTCTCTGGCCTAATCTTTGCCTACTCAGCCTCCCGGGAAGCCCCCAATTAATCGTACTTCGCATATCCCCCAATGGTCCTAGACGTTCGCTTGAGCACGCGGATATCTACAGCCCAATTGATGTGGACAGTCCAAACCTTGAAGTGATCAAATCGTTGTTCGCCGAAATGTTCAATCAGGAGGATATTGCCTTGGTAGAAAGCGTCCAACGAGGCCTTGAAAGTCTTGGGTATGATCAGGGCCGGTATGTTGCTGATCCAGCTGAGTCCTGGTTCACAGAGTCTGGACTTCACCGTTTTCATAAACAAATAGTAGAAGCTCTGGACTGCTAGGGTTGGTCACACACGCTATCCAACGTTTATTCAGATGCAATGTCATCGTTTGTTCCTATTTAAACGACGGTTTCATAGACCGTTCAAGCACAATAAAGTCGATGCAATACCTCTAAAACCTGAGCAACTTCGGTGCCCTTGAGGAAATAGTAGATTGTCTGACCATCACGCCGTGTTTCGACCAGTTCTGCATCCCGTAATTTCTTTAGATGATGCGACATTGCGGGCTGAGATAATTTTGCGCTTGCGGCGAGGCTGAGCACGCTTTGCTCGCCTTCTAACAATATGCACAACAGGCGCAGGCGCACAGGTTGTGACAGCATTTTCATCAGCTTTGCAGCGTCAGTAATTTTGGGTTCCAGCTCGGTGACGTCTAACATTAGATAACTTTCTGCTTGTATATTTAATATTACTTATATAAGTAACTATAAATGTAAGATCAACTACTTGGTATATTTAGTACGTGACCTTCTTCGTAAACACTATCAGGAGTTTTGTGTTGGAAACTGAATTTACACCATTTGCGTCCTTATTGGGCGGTGCGCTTATTGGACTGTCCGCGGTCATCCTTATGGCAAGTCATGGACGCGTCGCTGGAATCAGTGGCATTGTTTCAAGGGTCCTTCCGCCTGCTGTAGATACCAAGAGGTTGCCACAGGGCCTGACCTTCATTGTTGGTCTATTGCTTGTTGCACCGCTTTGGTTTGGCATTTTTGGACAGGCACCAGTTGTAGCTATATCAAGCAACATGGTGCTGCTTGGTATAGCTGGCATTCTTGTCGGTTTCGGGTCTGTCCTTGGAAACGGCTGCACAAGTGGTCACGGCGTTTGTGGTATCTCGCGTTTATCTGGCCGTTCCATCATTGCGACAGTGACGTTTATGGCAACAGGTGCTGCCACTGTCTTTATCCTTCGCTATGTCGTGGGGGGCTAAATCAATGCGTATTTTAAGCACACTTTTTGCTGGCCTTCTGTTCGGAACAGGTTTGATCTTGTCCGGTATGGCCAACCCTACAAAAGTTCAGAACTTCCTTGATGTATTTGGAACTTGGGACCCAAGTTTGGCATTTGTCATGGGCGGTGCAATTCTTGTGACGGCACCTGGTTTTTGGTTCGTACAGAAACGCTCCACACCGTTTTTCCACGATATGTTTCATCTATCAACACGCAAAGACGTCGACGCGCGCCTTCTCACTGGTGCCGCCCTATTTGGCGTCGGTTGGGGCCTTGGCGGGTTGTGTCCAGGTCCGGTGGTGACGTCACTACCATTTGCCACAACCGGCGTCCTCGTATTCGTACCCACAATGCTCGTGGGAATGTCACTTGCCAAGTTTACAGCCTTACCATCGCGCAAATTTGTAGCTGACTGAAGGAAAATCCCATCACTGCTCAACATCACAATATATCAATCAAACCTGCCGTTAAGACGCGATCTTAAAAATTGAGGGTTTCGCGCTTTAGCTCGGTAATTAAGAACTCAGCAGTCACTTTGATTTTTTGCAGGCGGAACTTTGGCGGGTGGTAAAGCAGGTACATCGCCATTCTTGTATCTCCACTGGTTGAAAGGGGCCCGTCCTCAAGATCAATTGCCTGCAGCCGCCCTTCAGCGAGTTCTGCCGAAACCGCCCAGCTGGGAAGAAGTGCAAACCCTCGCCCTTCGACAACGCTCTCCATAAGTGAGGGACCATGGTTGCTGACAAATTTTGGCGTGAGGTCTATTGTCTTCCATGTTTCGTCCTTTAGAATTTGCCAATTCAATACACCGCGCGGGGTGCGATACATAAAAACTGGATGGTCGCCAAGAT
>JAFMEA010000147.1 GCA_017856985.1 Planktomarina sp. | reverse complement strand
ACGACTGTTACCAGTGTCACTGATACAAGCAGCGTCAAATTTGATACAATTCCACCCACCCTTGCCAGCGTTAATATCGCATCGATTAATCCCACAAATACCTTAGCAAGCCCTGAGATTGAGATTGTCTTAACTCTTGTTGCAGATGAAGAAATTCAACAGCCGGTAGTCACATTTCAGTCTGGTGGAAATTCAATAGCAAACCAGGGTAGCGGCATCACCTATGACACTGCGGATGGTGGGATTACCTGGACTGCCACTTATAAAGGTCATGAAAATGACTCAGAAGGGGGGATCAGCTTCATTATCGCCTTCAAGGATCTTCTAGGAATCTTGGGAGTAGACGTATCCGCAGTAACGGACGCGAGTGCTGTGACTTTTGATAAAACAACACCGGAAGCAGATGCGGCTGAGATTGGTTCAGCCAATGCAAACAATTCTTTGGCGATTGTAGCTGATGCAGTAATTGTCACCTTTACCGCAAATACAAAAATCCAACAGCCGGTGGTTATATTTTGGTCTGGCGGTCAAGCCGTAGAGGATACTTCTATAACGTATACCAGTTCGAATGGTGGCATGACTTGGACCGCGTCCTACACTGCGAGTGAAAATGATAAAGAGGGCGAGGTAACTTATAAAATTACATATAAAGATCTCGCCGGAAACCAACAAACGTTTTTCAGTGCCGTACCTGGGGCGAGTGTTAACATTAGTGGATCTGTTGGAGTTAACGCCCCACCTGTCTCGAATGCTGGCCCAGATCAAGCTGTCCTTAAGACTATAACTGTCACTCTAGATGGCTCCTCATCATCGGACCCGGATGTTGGTAATAGTCTTTCCTATGCATGGACACAAACTTCTGGCCCATCTGTGACCCTGTCAGATGCAACTGCCGCCAAACCCACATTCACGTCGCCATCTTTAAATGACGGTGATTTGCCGGTGGCTGTGGTCTTCTCGCTGATTGTCACAGATAACCACGGCAAAGTTGCTACAGCTGATACCGTAACAATTATGGTGCATTTCTCCTTTAACAAAGATCCAATCTCAGATGCTGGTCCCGCTCAGCTGATAGCTTCTGGCACGTTGGTCACACTAGACGGCTCCTCATCAGCCGATCCTGATGTTGGTGATACGATTTCCTACAAGTGGACACAGATATCTGGTAGATCTGTCACTCTCTCAGATCCTAATGTAGTGAGGCCTACCTTCACGGCTCCGGTATTGAAGTTAAATGAGGTACACTTAAACCTAATATTCGCACTCGTTGTAACTGATGATCATGGCGTTGATTCTGACCGAGACACAGTTTGGATAACAGTACGCCAGTTAACCCCAAGTGAGGCTTTTGCAGCGGTTGCGCCCGAAGTAGTGAATTCGATCCGCTCCAATACGCAGACACAAATGTCTGACTTTGTCGTCGCAAATACTGCTATGATGCTCACCGCTCGCTCTGAGTTCATAAGCAACAATAATAAATGTGCGGCTACAGCATCAAATCGGTGTGGAGAGGTACAGACGAATTCAAAATCTCGCATGAATTTCGCTGCAAATAACCAGCAGGCAAATATTAATGGCGCAACAAGCAAAGTTAGAACCTCTGATGATGGTGTGACTGTCAAGATGTCTGTGGGCGAATTTTTTACTACTAAGAAAAGGGATGGTTCGGTGACGGTAAATGCATCTGGCTTAGTCAGGTCGGAATACGCCGCTACCGAATTTCTGACTATAGGTCGCTTTTTGGGTGGAACACTTTCTCACAGTAGAAAGCGAGATAATACAAGAATGGATATCTCCTCTATAGGGGTTAAGGTTGGCAGCTATTTCCTAAGTAAACTTACCCAAAAACTTATCCTTGATGGCTATATCGCTGGCTCAGTGGTTAGAAATCAAATGACTATTGAAAATGATATTATGACAGCCTCCTCGATATATCCTGGTGAAATGTTGGCAGCTGGGTTGTCGCTCACTGGTCCAATGAAATTTGGAATTATCGAAGTTAGGCCCACACTATCTTTTGATGTGAGTAAATCAGTCGGCCAGACAGCCACCTTTAATGTCAACGTAGGTTCAGCCTCCTCAAAGGAGGTGACCTCTATCGGTGCCAATGAACAAATTTCGTTAGAATTCGCCCCAGAGTTTAGGCTTCCATATACGGATGGGGCTAACTGGTGGTACAAGGGGGTTATGACCGCTACACCAAAACTGATGTGTGATAAGTCGTTCCGAGAGACTATGGTGACCAACTGTGGCAGCGGCTTATCGCTAGGCATTAATACTGATAGTATTGATGGCAAACAAAATTTAAAGGTGTCGGGCGGTATCAAAAAAATGGGACCTACGATAACCAGTACATCACAGCTTGTGTTTAGTACGAGGTTTTGAGGCTCCTCTTTTTCTATATCTGTTGGAGCCACCTTTGATGAAGGTATTTCTGCGCAAAATTTGGGCTTCAAAATAAAGATAGCTTTGTTATGGTTTACAAAAATGGAGGAGTTTATGTCCTTAAGCTGTAGATCAGTCCTCAAGATATTGGTGCCCTCGAAATGACCCAGTTGACGATTGGTCTTTTAGGCGTGGGTGAAATGGGTGCAGGACTTGCCAGTGCTTTTGTGAATGCAGGCCACACCGTAGTCTCCGATCTGACAGGACGCTCTGAATCGTCGTGCGTGCGTGCGTTAAAGGCAAAAATTGAGGGAGAAGTATCGCTCGAAGCTGTCGTGACCCGCGCTGATATATTGTTTTCGGTTTTACCAACACAATTTGCCTATGATGAGGCAGCACGGGTTTCTAAACTTTTGAAAGCCATCAAAACGTCTCTACTTTTTGTAGAGGCCAATGCAATTGCACCCAGTCTGGCTGCTGACATCTCAAAACTTTTTACGGATAACAATACAAACTTTATAGATGCAAGCATCGTCGGGGCTCCCCCAAATGGATCTAAAAGGCCTCGCCTGTACGTGTCTGGAGGTAACGTTGAGCCGTTGAAACTGCTTGACGGATTTGGAATTGACCTTGTTGACTTGGGCAAGAAAATTGGAACAGCTTCAGCCTTTAAAATGACTTATGCGGCTATGACCAAGGGAGTGAATGCCCTTCTGACAAACGTCATGTTAGCCGCAGAGGAGCACGGATTTCTTGAGTTATTTTTGCAAGAAGTTGATCAGAGCCAGGCCAATTTAGCGCAGCGTGCAAAAGCAAATATTTCCAGATTGCCTTGTGATGCCGCTCGTTGGGAAGATGAGATGAAGCAAATCGCCCGCAGCTTTGACGATATTGGATTGCCTTCAAGTTTTCA
>JAFMEA010000146.1 GCA_017856985.1 Planktomarina sp. | reverse complement strand
TTCTGGCGGAGTTATCGAAGTTGTTGATTATTTAAAAAGCTTTAAAAGTCTGAGTGGTGTGGGTCCGCTCTATGCCATCGATGGTGAGAACATTATCATTCATGAAAAGTCCAATATCATCTCCGTCCGGCACATAAAGCTTCATAAGCAAATCATAGTCACCACTAATTGAATAAAGCTCAGAATGGATTTCACGAAGTGCTATCTGTGCCGCAACATCATAAGTGGTGCCAGGCTTGCAACGGATTTGTACGAACAAACAACTCATAAGGTTACCTTCCAAGTTTAACTTAAAAACTGATCTTACAGCACTATGCTAAGCAATCAAATTATTCGTCAAACTAAATTTTAACATAAAATGATTTAAATAGAGCCCGCAAAGAAATAATTAATGGAGTAAAAAATTATTGAAGACAGACAGGCAGCTGCAGGCACCGTTATAACCCATGCTGCAATAATTGTAAGAAAGTGACTTCGGCGAACTAATTTTCTTCTTTTGCGCTCTTCTACGCGTATATTTTTATTGCTAGGAATCTTGACCTGAGCCAATCGCATACGGCGTTGAGCGTCCCACTCTCTAAAAAACCCAACACCAAAGACACCACCCACAGCAATGTGCGTGGAGCTAACCGGCAATCCTAACCAACTTGCCATGATGACGGTAATGGCCGCTGAAAGCGCTACGCAGTAGGCTCGCATTGGGTTTAACTTGGTTATCTGCCCACCAACCATTCTAATCAGCTTAGGCCCAAAAAGAAAAAGACCAAACGATATCCCAAGCGCGCCAATTGCCATCACCCAAAGTGGTATCGAGACAGCGCTGACAAAACTCCCAGAGGAAGACGCCTGAACAATTGCCGCAAGCGGCCCTACGGCATTTGCAACATCATTAGCACCGTGCGCAAAACTTAAAAGAGCAGCTGAAACCACCAATGGAATACCAAATAGTATTTTCAATGACCTATTGCGGTTTTCTAAACCTTCTGCTTGTTTTTTTATTACTGGGATCATCACGAGCCAAATCACAACACCGATAGCCAAACCAATCATCAGAGCAGTAGAAAACTCTATTTTGATTATTTTCTTTATACCCTTTAGTGCGAGATATGCCGCAAAAGCACCCCCCATAATTCCTACTAAAAAGGGAACCCACTTTTTAGCTGCTGAAATTTTATCAGATTGATAAATAATTCGTGATTTAATTAGCCATAAAAACAAAGCTGCGATAGCTCCACCCAATACGGGAGAGATCACCCAACTTGCCGCTATCTTATACATCGTAGGCCAATTGACTGCGGCAAATCCCGCGGCGGCAATACCAGCTCCCATAACTCCACCAACAACCGAGTGCGTAGTTGAAACTGGTGCACCTACCCACGTTGCAAGGTTGACCCAAAGCGCTGCAGATAAAAGCGCTGAAAGCATCGCGAAGATAAAAATAGCAGTCGTACGCATATTCTCTGGAGCGATTATGCCTTTGGCTACAGTGGACACAACGTCTCCACCCGCAAGCAACGCGCCTGCACTCTCGAATATGGCAGCGATGGCGATTGCCCCGCCCATACTGAGAGCATTGGCGCCCACAGCGGGTCCCATATTATTGGCCACATCATTCGCACCAATATTTAGGGCCATGTAGGCTCCTAAGCCTGCGGCAATAACGACTATCAAGATATTTGCAGTATTCTCAAATAAAACCATGGCGACCAAACCAGCAAGAACAATAAATATAAGGGAAATCCCAATGTTCGTTAAGGGATGCCCGAAATAAGACGTTGCGTGGTTTACGCCAGACAGACGACCAAGATCTCTGTCTAAAGTTTCTAAGTGTCGCGGGTCATGGTCATTGTTAGCCATACGAATCTACCCTGATAATTTTGATAACTTTTGCGAAGCTCTAACCGATTCAAACTTAATGTCAAAATAAATAGGGACGGATCAAGCTAAGATAAAAATCAAAACTCCATCAGCTATAAATGACAAAAAACGACCCCTTACGTAGTTTTCAACTATTTTTTATCACGGGCCTGTTTTTCTTCTCTGCTCAATTTGTTGTTCCAAGCATTATTACTAAGGCCTAGCTCACTTGGAAGAGGTTTAGTCTTGCCAACGCTGATCTTACCACCATTTTTCAGGAACTCTTGGACAAGTGCGTCATCAGTATTTTTCTTTGTAATTTGTTTCATGGGTCACACTTTTTTATTTCGTTCAAAAATTGTGTATCAAATATATTTAGTTTTTAAAATAAATGTTTTTGTTAAAAACTCAGATTATCTTAAAGATTGATTTGAGAGGTTCTACACAATTTTATGTAAACTGGTTGCAAAAACCTTCTCTAGGTTTTTTTCGAGCAGATATGATCTCTAAAATAGAAAGTCTTGTGATCAAAAAGTTTTTCCATAAAAAAAGCTACCTAGGTTCTTCAAATCTAGGTAGCTTTTTTGTATTAATTGTTGGGCTGCTTAAAGTTTGCCAGCAGACACTGGCTCAGAAGCGACTGTGCCACTTGTTGTACCTGGAGCACTGCAACCCGAAAGAGCGATCGCGCTGAGCAATAATAATGCAGAAATTTTCTTCATGATAGCCTCTAAGTTATGCCAAGTGTGCAAGTCTTAGAATGCACCTTGAGCTGATTTCCTGCATCAATATCGCCGAGTTAAGGAGACTTGGCAAGTTAAAATTCTAATTACCCTAAATTCAAAAGCGGAAATGAAACATGTTTAACTTGTCGAAACCGATCCTTTAAAATTGGAATTTTTGCCTTTTAAAATACAATCTTGAAAACCTAAAGCTTTTGTAAGTATATTCATCCGGATAATAATTTAGGAAGTTTTGAATGTCACGAAACTATCATCGTCTGCAAAAGCGATTATATGAGATCCTAGAACCTGCTGTCTATGGTGATAAAACAAGCCGAAACTCTGATCTATTTTTTACAGCTTTAGTGGTTGTTAATGTGATTTCTGTGACTTTAGAATCCGTGCCTGCCCTTTATGAAAATTACCAAAACTTTTTTCGAACACTAGAAATAGTGAGCGTAATTATTTTCACGATAGAGTATTTCGGTCGGTTATGGTCAGCACCAAGCCAAGACACAACCAACCAGACGTGGTTAGACAACCTTAAATACAGAATTAGTTATATATTTAGTTTTAATGGGCTTGTGGATTTAATTTCGATATTGCCATTCTATTTGCAATCCATATTCCCATATTTAGACCTACGAATTCTGCGCACGTTACGGCTGCTTAGAATTCTAAAACTTTCATATTATAACTCGGCCTTTAAGGATCTTTTTGAGGCCATTTTTGAAGAAC
>JAFMEA010000145.1 GCA_017856985.1 Planktomarina sp. | reverse complement strand
GCAGCTTCATCAGCGACGTGGGACAATGTAAATGATGTTGCGGCACTGCTGAATAGTGGGGTTCTGAGAAGTGCATCTAATAATTCATTGGCTGATTTGGGTATGTATGCATCTGGTAGTGGGGGAAACCTGACTTTTTCAACGGGTAGTGGTAATTTTGTCTCTACGGGAAGTGGGGTGCCTAATATTTCTGTTGGCATTGGAGGGGTTTCTGCGGTTGTTAGCGATGCTGTTGCTGCCTCTGATTTTCAGGTTTTTACGCGTGAGGGGCGGCATATCGCTGGTACGGCGCTTAGCGAAGAAGACATTACCAACCTTCTAACTGCAAAAAACGGATTCTCCTCAGAAGCTATTTATCGAGCAGAATATCTGAACGACGAAGATAATGCTTACAGGGGCATGGGATTGAATGTTAGCCATGTTGGCGGGCTGTACCGAGTTGAAACGGGCAGTAACGGATCACTTGCTCGCTCGGCCGGCGGCACCTCCTCTGTTCCCGCAAACAACACGGCTGCGCATAATCTGTCGCTGTCAATGGGCAACGGAGAGACGGCGACAGTTGCAGTTGCTGCTGGGGCTTCGGCAAAACAGGTGGCGATTGATTCAAATTTAAAATTTAACAAGCTTGGCGTCATAGCCGAAGCGAGGTTAATAACAGAACTCTATGGTTTTTCCTCTGGAACGATAGACTTTGAACTTGAGTCAGAAAACAGAATGCCGCTCAGAATTAAGTCTGATGTAACAGGGTCTGATCTGACTAATCTGGCATTGGAAATCAATCAGGTATCCAGCCAGACAAAAATAACAGCATCGCTGTCGTCAGATAAAACACGCATTATGCTAAAAAGTGGCCTTGGGGAAGATATAGTTTTTAGTAATTTGAGTGAGACTAGCCCAACATTCTCGGCACGAATTGTTGATGAAGATAACATGGCTGCGATTACGCCGATCGCTACCGTAACGACATCGGGTTCTTTTGGCGCCTTGAACTTAGCAACAACAACATTGCCTGCAACCAACATTGTGGGTGGCGGCGCGGATGCAACTTTTGATGTAACACTCAATAATGGTGCGCTGACAATTGCATTAAACCAGACGGGTAATGGCTATCAGCTTAATGATACGATGGTTATAAAAGGGTCTGCGCTTGGCGGGGCTGATGGCGCAAATGACCTGACAATAACAGTGGCAGGTATTGGATCTGACACCAGCGTATCTATGGGCAGTGGTCTTGGTGCTAACCGCGTAAGCAATGCGAGATTTTCTGGCCAGCTATTTTTCTCATCCAGTAAAGCATTTAATATCGCGTCACCGTCAAAAACAAAGATTGCTGCGCGGGATGAGAATTTGGGTGGGTTGGCAAGCATTAGCAGCAACCTTACTGGCGACATAAAGACCGTTGATTTTGAAGTCAACGGTGATGTTGACACTGGTATGGGCTCTTTTGATGGTGGATCAGCAATTGCCGCATCGGCAACCTATCAGTTAAGTATTCCCACTAGTACATCGGCAGTAAAATTCTCGGCCAGTGTAACAGCTGGGTCTTTGAACCCGCTGAATAAGACTGAGGTGAACAAAGCGCTTGTTGATAATTTGCGTAGTCAAGGTCCATTATCATCATTATCAGGCACTGTGGCCGCAGCATCAAAGCAAGTTACCACTTATGGATTTTCCGGATCAGAAGCCATTAATTCGGCAGCTGACACAGTCTCTCTTTCTATAAATGGAACAACTGTTTCAGTAGATTTGACAAATATCGATGGTAGTAACACTGCCGCAACGAATGCAGATCATGTCACAACGGCAGTTATGAATGCGGTAAATGCAGCAAATCTTGGCGTTGTTGCAAGCAAAGCGTTGGTGGGCGGCGTAAACCAGGTAGTCTTTACGGGCAGCGTTGTTGGTAACGCTTTTACCATAGATAATTTCCAATTTAATGATGTTGCTAATGCAGGCTCTCCAGGCTCCTTGGCTTTGGTTTCAACTTCAAACGCAAAGGCGTTGCCTGTGAATGGTAACACTCTCTCGGTTACCTATGAGGGTCTCAACTATACACTAACTATGGATAATGGAGAGATTACAGTAAGCGGGGGTGAACCAGGGCGGATTACGGCCTATTTTGATGCGAATAACAAGTTACAGATCTTTGGGGGCGGAACCTTATCTGGCGCAGATATAACAATCACCCCAGATACAGTTGTGTCAGGAAATGCAGCAAGTGCAATTGCCTTTGGCGTAAATAGTAAAACGACAAGGCTCACAAGTTCGGTAGTGACACTTGCGAGCAATATGCCGTCCTTAAATATGAATTTTGGTGGTGCCAGCATAACAGTCGCTCTTGCTGCTAATGGTGCAATTACAGTTTCACCAGCAGCTTCTGGCTTGGTTACACGTTGGGAAAGCGCGACGGCCACCACCGGGCGACTTGTGCTTGAATACGACTCTGATGCCAATGCGCTAAGCCTTGAAAAGCCTGCACACCGTCTTGGTTTCAAGGTTACCGACCATAATGTTAGCCTTGTAAATGATAAGATACAGGTAAAGGCAAATAATGGTGCCGCATTCCGAGTTGATGCCAGTGCTACTAGCCTTGCTGGGTCAATGTATGAATTAACTGATATGCCAGACGAGGATTTTCTTGTTCTATTCACTGGTTCAGGTGCAAAATCTCTCGGTGCAGTGTTCGATAAAGCCGTGCCCCAAATTGGCATTGATCAAATAAAAGTGAAGGTACAAAATGAGACGGGAACTCGCATTGAGCTTTTTGATGCGGAAACCGGCCATTCTATCGCTACCAGGACATTGGAAAACAAAAAAGCAGTTTTTGCGGATACTGAATATACATTATTTGGTAATGCCGAAATCAATGATGAGTTTACCGTTCTGGAAAACAGCAATGGCGGCGGTGACTCGCGAAACCTTGAAAAAATTCTGAATTTGCAATTTGCCGATGTGAATGGCGTTAATTCAGGCGGCTTCCAAAAGGTATTTGGCACAATTGTTGCTGAACTTGGAGAGAGTGTTAGGTCTGGAGAAATTGCGCTTGAGTCTGCTCAAGCTAGTCGAGAAGCTGCCGAAGAGGCAGAGGCTGTGTTTTCGGGAGTAAACCTTGACGAAGAAGCGGCCTCATTGTTGGAATTTCAGCAAGCCTACCAGGCATCTGCAAGGATCTTATCTACTGCTCGTGAACTTTTTCAATCACTGATTGACGTTGTCTAGGATTTTTTGTGATGCGTGTTAGTAATAAATTATTTAATGAGCAGCAGGTGAGAGCATTCAACACCCTTCGCTCAGATATGCAGGGTATTCAGGAAAAAATCTCGTCTGGAAA
>JAFMEA010000144.1 GCA_017856985.1 Planktomarina sp. | reverse complement strand
ATGATGGCTCCAGATATGCGTATAGACATGATGCTTGAGCCGGGTGACATTCAGTTTGCCAATAATTACGCTGTTCTACATTCCCGTACTGCATTTGAAGATCACGACGAGCAAGACCAACGGCGTAAAAAACTAAGATTGTGGCTAAAGATGGAAAGCGCGAGAAAACTAGCTCCAGATTTCCCTGGCAGAAACGGATTCTCAAAATAAAGGTGCTTTCAGACTAATTAGAACACGCATCCGATTACTGGCACAGCCCAGGTCTATGCGCTCAATAATTGACGCCAGCCAGCGAGATCAGCGGGCTTGACAGAGAGGCTGATTAAACCCCAGCATGATAGCAAACGAAACCTAAAAGCTGGAATTTAACTTAAAGGTCCTGAGAAATGGAACTGGCTCTAAAAGATAAAGTAATCCTGGTGACTGGTGGCGCCTCAGGTATCGGTCAAGAAATTGTAAAAAAACTGCAAGCCCTTGAAGCCATCCCAATCGTTATTGATAGGGTGAAAAAAGTTGAGGCGAAATGGGGGCAAGACAGTATTATTATTCCTGAGATCCAATGGGTCACAGTGGACTTGATGGAAGAGGATCCCTGCCACAAAGCAGTCCGTCAAATAATTGATCAATTTGGTCGCATAGACGGTCTTGTTAATAATGCTGGAATAAATGATGGCGTTGGACTTACTTCAAGTCTTGATCAGTTCCGCTCGTCAATAGAGGCTAATCTTATCCACTATTTTACGATGGCTCATCTATGCCTTGAGGCACTTAAAAAAAGCAAAGGTACAATTGTAAATATTGGTTCAAAGGTTTCTTTTACCGGACAGGGGTGCACTTCAGGGTACGCAGCCTCAAAAGGCGGAATTACTTCATTAACGCGGGAGTGGGCAGTTGATCTTGCAGCTTTTGGGGTAAGGGTTAATGCAGTTATTCCTGGCGAAGTCATGACCCCAATGTATGACCATTGGCTTAGGTCTTTTGAAAGCCCACAAAACAAATTACAGGAAATTGCTACGAACATTCCCCTAGAAAAAAGAATGACGACGTCATCCGAAGTAGCAATGTCAGTAATATTTCTCCTCTCACAATGGTCTTCTCACACAACGGGACAGTTTCTTTTCGTTGATGGTGGATATACCCATCTTGATAGACCTTTGAGCACAATTCACACCCATAATTTTTTTGAATAATCTAATAAAGGTTTTAATATGCGCTTTGAATTGATGTTACCTTACCAAATTAAAGAAGCGATCACCAAACATACACCAGTTGTACTCCCTATAGGGGTGATGGAATATCACGGTGAGCATATGGCCGTGGGCATGGACACCCTTGCCGTGACCAAGAGCTTGGATAGGTTAGAGCGCCAGATGGAAGTGGTCATTCTTCCACCATTTAGCTATGGAGCCGCCAGTTATGCAGTGGCTGCCCCTGAAAGCAGTGGCACCTTGCATGTTGATGCAGCAGTACTTGCTCCTTTAGCCGAGCAAATATTTACCGGCCTGCTGAGAATAGGCTTCCGAAATATACACGGGGTCATACACCACCAAACAGAAAACTTTTCATCAGGCATGCCAACTGACTTAGCTTTTAAAGTTGGTGCAAGGCAGGCAATTTTTAAATTCTTAGAACGCGCCAACGGCGAGGGTTGGTGGGGCTCGCAAGATATGAGTGATTATTATACTCAACATCAGTCAGGCAATGACCCGTTTAATTGGATAAAATTACATCCATTAATGGATGCCGAGATTATCAAAAATTATATTTTTGATCATGCCGGAGAAGGAGAAACTTCGCTCTTAATGGCCCTGGCCCCAGACGGAGTTGAAATAGCTCGCGTATCAGAAAATAATACATGGTACACTAAATCGGCATGCAACTCATCATCTGATAAGGGTGAAGAGGTTACTTTGAAAATTATAGAGCGTTTGATGGAGCGGCTTAAATCATAATATGAGAACCGTCAGACAAATGAGAATAAGCATCATTATAGACGAGATCCGTTTACATTTAAATAAATTGCATAAAGAGAGGTTGTTGCCGTGATGAAAAGCCTGTTTTCCTTTAGCCCCCCAAAACAAACATTCGATACGATCTCTGGGATCAAGATTTTTCCAATCAAAGTACCCGCGCTGTCATAGCAATGAACCCCATCCATAGCGCTTGTCCAAATACGATTGCCGGTGTCAATTCGAAATCCGTCGAAAAACCCTGCGGTAGAGGTCGCAAAAATTTCGCCTGCGCCAAGCGTTTTACCATCTGCACCTATACTATGGCGGCGCATGTGCCTGGGGCCATCCAGTTCATGAGTGCCGCCAGTATCCGTGATGAATAATGCTGTCTCATCGGACGAAAATGCCAACCCGTTTGGCTTGACATAATCGGTAACCATTGACTCAATTTCTTGGCTCTCTGGGTCCCAACGATAAACATTGCAGGCCCCGATCTCACTTTCTGCACGCGCGCCCTCATAGTCCATTATGATACCATAGCTTGGGTCTGTGAACCAAACTGAACCATCCGATTTGACAACCACATCGTTCGGTGAATTGAGACGGTCTCCCCGATAGCGATCCGCAATGACTTTGAGCGTGCCATCAAATTCTGTTCGGACAACACGGCGCGAAAGATGCTCGCAGGAAATCAGTCGCCCCTGCTTATCGATAGTATGCCCATTAGAGTTATTCGAGGGGTCTCGGAATACAGAGACAGAGCCATCTGTTTCATCCCAGCGCATCATGCGATTGTTGGGAATGTCCGACCAGATCAGATATCGCCCCGCGGGAAAGTATGCTGGTCCTTCTAACCAACGCCCACCCGACCAGAGACGCTCAATCTTTGCATGACCAATAATGTAGTCCTCAAAAACAGGGTCGAGGATTTCGTATCCAGTACCATCAATCGTTCCAAACATATTTTAATCTCCTTCGTCGTTGGGGCGAATGACGCCTCAGCCAATTGGGCTTATTTGGCCACTGAGAAAATTTGGGTCTGGACCCGATTGGCCTTATAGGTCTCCACTGCATAACCTTTTCTTTACAACAGCGCAAAACAAGTAGCCAATCCGGTCCAGAACAACATCAAAGGTGCTGTCGGACAAATAAGAGCTCGCATCAGACTGCTGGCCTAGGTGCTCTCGAACAAAGAGTAACACGTATCATATTGCAAGTCAGATGACTTAAGGGATGATTTTAAAGTAGCAAAATAGAGAGTGTTTTGCCATCCAAAGAAGGTACAAAGTCGGCCTGCCCGTCTCAAGTGGTTTTGTCTGACAGAGCCAAGCAACGGCTTACCCACACACTAGCGCGGGTCAAATTCTATCATTTCACAGTTTTTGGGTTTAATTCC
>JAFMEA010000042.1 GCA_017856985.1 Planktomarina sp. | reverse complement strand
TTCGCTGCACCCAGTGGAGGCAGTTCATCTTCCTCATCGAGTTCGGGTTCTTCGAGCTCAGGTTCATCAGGAGCAGGTTCTTATTCCAATTCAAATGACGGTGGCAATCAACCCGAAGATCCTTTTGCCAAGGCCTATCAACTTATAAATAGTGAGAACTTTAGCAAAGCACACGAGGAACTTAAAACTGTAAGTGCTGGAGGACGGGGCGCTGACAGATATAATCTTTTAGGCTTTACAGCGCGAAAATCAGGAGACCTTGTGGGCGCATCACAATATTATGAAAAGGCATTAGAACTAAACCCGAAACACGTTGGCGCATTACAGTATCAGGGTGAGTTGTTCATTACGTTAGGCGAAATCGAAAATGCAAAGCAAAATTTAGAGAAAATTGGAAAAATTTGTTGGCTTTTTTCGTGTTACGAAGAAAAGCTGTTGAAAACCGCGATTGATGAAGCAGTGGGTAGCTGAGATTTTTAAAAGGTAGACATTATGCAGAACGAGGCAAACATTCAGTCAATCGGTGTTAGTTTACTACGAATTCATTTTGGGATTATTCTTTTAGCCCACGGGTGGTTGAAAGTGTACGTCTTTTCGATTGCAGGGACGGTAGGTTATTTTTCTAGCATCGGATTGCCACCAATCATAGCTTACTTAGTAATTTTTGGTGAGTTAGTTGGTGGTTTAGCCCTAATTTTGGGAATACAGACAAGACTAGCCGCCGCCTTGGCGGTCCCCATCGTGTTTGGTGCCGCAGTAATGAATGGCGGTAATGGATGGTTGCACTCTGCGAGTGGTGGCGGTTGGGAATATGCTGCGTCATTGACAGTCATAGCTGTTTCGCTCGCCATTATGGGCTCAGGGCAGTATCTCAGGATCAATATCAATCCATTAAACAGATTTCTGCCGTCAACTATACGTGACTAAACTGAGCCATCATTCCGAATACTGTGACCTCGGTTAAATTATATCATTGCAAGGCACCAATCTTCAAAGATGACTGTTAATATTAGAAATATCTTATCAACATTTAAGCCTGGTCGAGTGATAAATTAGGCCTTGGCTCCAAGTCTGTAATAATACCTTGGTCAATATAATCCCAAGCCGCCATTGCAATCATAGCAGCATTGTCCGTGGACCATTTTATTGGTGGTAAGCACAATGTAACGCCAGTCTGCTCTGAGATATCTTGCATTCGGGAGCGTAATTGCGGACTTGCAGCTACACCTCCCACCACGGCCAGAGTTTTAGGGTTTTTATCCTGAACTGCCCTCAACACTTTACTTGATAAAACGTCAATACATGCGGCCACAAAAGAAGCCGAAACGTCGTTCACGTTTAGGCCTTCGTGGGTATCAACATACCGGGCCACACTGGATTTCAAGCCAGAAAATGAAAACTCATATCCAGAATTAATCATTGGTCTTGGGAATTTAATTGAAGCGTTTCCTGTTAAAGCCATACGATCCAAGGCAGGTCCACCTGGCATGCCAAGTCCTAAAGTACGTGCAACTTTGTCATAACACTCACCAGCTGAATCGTCTCTAGTCGTTCCCATCAACTCATAAGTCTTTTCATCAGGCACATAAGCTAAAAGAGTATGCCCGCCTGAGACCAACAAAACAACTGCGGGATATTTTAGACGCTTTACTTCCAAATCAACACTGCAGATATGACCCCGAAGGTGATTTATACCGTGAACGGGTAGGTCCCAGGCCATACCAAGAGCTTGTGCAGTTGATAGCCCAACTAATAAGGACCCCATAAGACCTGGACCCCTGGTGACCCCAATTGCTGCCAGTTGTGACGTTGCTACTCTTGCAGTTCCCATCACACTCTCAATGACCGGTAAGATTGCTTCTAAGTGGGCCCGACTGGCCAGCTCTGGGTAGACACCACCAAATTCAGAATGAACTTTATATTGTGAGACCGTTTCAATCGCTTTCACGTTTCCGCTTCTATCTACCAGAGCGACTGACGTATCATCACACGAAGTCTCAAGTCCCAAAATAAAATTAGTCATCCTTAAGCTTAATCCATTTTAATATTTCTGCTATAGGAATAGCCCCTACTCTCTCAACTACAGATAAAGTTTTCGTACAATTCACCAAAGTTGATGGAGTATCAGTCGACATTTTGCCAGTCACAACCAAATCTGGCGCGCCGTTCAGTTGTTTTAATACTTCTGAATTAGTTTTGGGCGTGTGATTGCCAGCCAAGTTGGCACTTGTGACTAGAAGCGGTCCAGTTTGCTCCAGAACATCCAACAAAGGCTCAAAATTTGGAATACGAAACGCAATTTCTTTTCTGCCTCGCAACCAATTTGGACAAATTTTAGGATTCAGATTGGCAACAATTGTGAGCCCACCCGGAACTAGTGGGCTATTCAATAACTTTTCTACGTTAGGCGATACTATTAATCCTAAGCCCTTAATTTGATTTAAATTAGAGGCCATAATGGGCAGCTCTTTGTCTCTGGGTCTCTCTTTTAAATCATAAAGCTTCTCTACCGCTTCTGAGCTGTCAGGCAAAATTGCAAGACCCAAAACAGTATCAGTAGGTAATAAGACAACGCCCCCCATTTTTAGGCAGGCCACTACATCTGAGACCGTATTTTGACTAAGTTGGTTTAATGCTTTTGCCACTGTTCATTCACCTTTAGACCCAATTTGCCTAAATCTTTTGTGCCACATCCACAAGGACGAGCGCAGCATTTATAATATACCCTCGAAACTATCAATTTATTGGTAAAAACTAGAAAATTCCTGAGCCCAATTAAGATACAGCCTCAACCAGCGTTTCAGTTATTGGGAAGACCTGCGTCGTACTGATACCCAATTTATGTTTTCGCAATGCGACCCGCAGAAATGATGCCATTGAAGTTGTATTGGCAATCGCTGATGGCCAAGGGTCTTCTGGTAAGTCTGTGGACGTGCTAAATGAAAATTTACCGGCAAATGCAGCAATATCTTGATGCTTTCGTATAAAGGACTTTACTTCGTTAATATTAACAAAACTAAAATCTGTAAGCGTTTGCCCTTTGTACAGGCCCATGTAGTAGTTCGGTCGCGCCGCTGGGCGTATGCAAACCACAGACTTTCGTTCCAGGTGTTCAACGTAGTCCCCGATAAGTTCAAAAGCATTGATGCCAATAACTGGTATTTTCCTGGCAAACCCAATTGCATTGGCAAAAGCTGCAGTAGTCCGAGTGGCACCAAGTCCACCCGGACCAATATCAACAAATATAAAATCCAAGTCAGAAACTGTTTTATTGGAATTACGCAAGGCTGCTTTCACATATAATTCAACATTACGAGAACCTGCCAAGTCAATATCAGAGACACTGTCAAAGAGTAATTTTTCACCAGAGGCCAATCCTACGGACATCACTCCAGACGAGTTTTGCAATAAAAGAGATATCATCGTCATTGTTTCTGATATCTCTCTTTCAAGTCATGCAAAAGCTCCAATGACCGCGGCCCATGCGCCGTCATCATAAACGACCTCTCATCAGCCTTTTTGGGCTCAAGCTCTATAGACACCTTAAGAAAATCATCGAAGGCATTTTGTATGCGCGAGCCCCACTCAATCAAGCAAATTGAGCCTTCAACCTCTAATTCCAGGCCAAGGTTATGAAAATCGTGGGCATTTTTCAAACGATATGCATCAACATGCAGCACATCACAGGGTTGGCACTGGTAGATATTTGCAATGGCATAGGTTGGACTGGATATTTCGTCTTTAGTACCCAAAAACTCCACCATTTTCCGAACTAAAAAAGTCTTCCCTGATGCTAAAACACCGTCCAGTAATACAACATCTCCAGCCTTTAACGAGGCGGCTAACAGCATGGCAATACGAGTAGTCTCTTCCTCACTGCCAGCCTCAATTAAAAGCTCAGGCCAACAAACCTCACGATCATGTAAATCTAACTTTGATCCAACAGAGCCTAAATCCAATTTACTTTGCCACCATCCTACAACCCATTCTTAATTCTTTTATGCATAGACGATCATAAAATAAAGCAAGTAGTGCCGTCACATTACAAATGCTATTTTTAAAGTGTACGTCCAAATAATTCGAACAAAACCGACAACAGCTAAATATTCACCCAAGTTTCATGTTTTTAATATTTAACATAAAACTTTGAAGAAACTTACGTCATTTATAAAACCAGCAGCAAGTGCTGACCTAATCAAACAGTAATTACGACCAATAAAGGCGCATTGGGTTATCTATAAGTAATTTTTTTTGTACCTCAGAGGTTGGTGCAATCCGAGGGATATAGTCTACCAAAAAGCCGTCATCTGGCATATGGGACTTCATATTTGGGTGTGGCCAATCAGTACCCCATAGAACTCGGTCAGAGAACCGTCGGACTATCTCAGCATAAAAAGGCACAACGTCGTCATAGGGAGGGCCCTGTAAACTCAATCGTTCCGGACAGGTAACCTTGGACCACACATTCTCATTTTGGGACATTAATCTTACGAACCGCTGAAAATCTGCATGGTTCACACCCTTGGCAATATCTGGACGGCCCATGTGATCTACCACTATAGTAGTGGGTAATTTCTTAAGGAAGCTTTCTAAATCTTCTAAATCTTGGGCTTCAAAATAGACTACTACATGCCACCCAAAACTCTTAATTTTATCAGCTATGGAAATGAATACGTCTCTTGGCGTATCGTCTACGAGGCGTTTGACAAAGTTGAAACGCACGCCACGCACTCCAGCTTCGTGCATCTCAGCAATCTCAGCTTCAGTAATGTCCGCCCCGACAGAAGCAATACCCCGGGCATATTCACCAGCACTCCGGCATGCGTCCACCATGGCTCGATTATCCTTGCCATGACAAGTCGCTTGAACAATTACATTGCGGGAAAATCCAAGATAGTCGCGCAAAGCATAAAGCTGTTTTTTTCCTGCATCACACGGTGTGTATTTGCGTTCAGCGGCAAAGGGAAACTCACTTGACGGACCAAACACATGACAATGTGCATCCACTGCGCCCTCAGGCAGCTGAAAATCAGGTTTTTTTGGGTCTGGATGAAATTTAAGCCAATCAGCATCCATGTTTTGTAAGTCATTCATGGGAAGACCTTTCCGTCCATAAGTTTTCGAGCCGTGCGCAAGATAGCCGCCCTCACGACGTCGCCAGCTTCATTCAAGGAGGTGACTACCGTCATTTCACCGGTAGGATGTTCCACCGCGATGCTACGCTGCTTTCCATTACCAGTTTCAGCCAATTCATATGCCGTCGATCCCCTTAGTAGGCAAGCCGTAGCCACGCTAACTGCTCCAAGCACGCCAATCGTCTTATGACAACGGTGTGGGATAAATGTGCGTGTAGAAATAGCACCACCATTTTCTGGGGCTGACACCATTGTCATTTTGGGTACAGATTTTTTAGTTACGTCACCTAGGTTCATCATTGGTCCACAAGCCAACCGAATAGATTCCAGGCGCGCCACTAATACTGCATTTCCCTCCAACGCTTCAGGCGCTTCATTACCTGATACACCAACATCGCCTGCGCGAAGCACCACACATGGCATGCCGTTGTCCACCATGGTTACTTCAATCCCACCAACCACATCCCTAACGTTACCCGTTGGAAGCAAGGCGCCACAACTCGACCCAGCCGTGTCCTTGAATTCAATAGGAAGTGGCGCCGCACTTCCAGGCACCCCATCAATTTTTGCTTCACCATAATAGTCGACCACCCCACCCGGCGTTGTCACTAACACTACAGCTGTTTGACCCGTGTTCTCCATAAAGATTGTGACTGGAGTACCTCCATCGCGCGCTACAACTAAATCACGCTCTATCGCAAAAGGTGCAACTCCAGCCAGAATATTTCCACAATTTTGCGCGTCAGTTACAATTGGTTGATCAACAAACACTTGTAAGAAAAGATAATCAACATCAACACCCTCACGGTTAGATTTTCTTACTATTGCGACCTTGGATGTCAGCGGATCAGCCCCTCCCATGCCATCAATTTGACGCACGTCTGGGGATCCCATGATGCGCATCAAAACAGCATCACGACTTGGTTCATCTAATGGCAAATCGTCATGTAAAAAATATCCACCCTTAGATGTTCCGCTACGCATCCACATTACGCGGACGCCATCAGACATACTTGAGACCCTTTTGCGCAAGCCGCTCCCGCATTTCATAAATATCCAGCCCTAATTCGCCAGCTTCAAAGCGGGACCGCTTGTCTGCCTCATTAGCTTCGCGTGCATTGGCTTTTTTCAGGACCTCAGCTGCCTCCCCACGACGAACCACGCAGACCCCATCATCATCAGCGACTATGATGTCACCGGGGTTGATTAACTCGTTCGCGCAAATAATAGGGACATTGACTGAGCCAATCGTCTCTTTGATCGTGCCTTGAGCAAAAATAGCCTTAGACCAAACGGGGAAGCCCATCTCTGTAAGGTCACGGACGTCCCGAACCCCGGCATCAATAATCAAACCCTTACAGCCCCGTGCCTTAGCCGAGGTTGCTAACAAATCACCAAAGTAGCCTGCGTTACTTGGAGAGGTTGGCGATAAAACTAAGATATCGCCTGCCTGAAGCTGTTCAATCGCCACATGCAACATCCAGTTGTCACAAGGTGGCGCAGAAATAGTCACCGCACTGGCGGCCACCCGTGCACCGGAATAAATAGGGCGCATATATTCAGCCAATAGACCCTTGCGACCCTGAGCTTCATGAACTGTGGCAACACCACATTTCGCAAGGCCGTCAATCACTATTTGATTTGCCCGCTCAACATACTGAACGACGACTCCTGAACTGCCAACGGGATAGCTCATATCAGTTCATCCACAGTTTGAGGGAAAACCATTTCAAATCCCTCAGCGTATTCAGCCTTCCGTCCACCTGCCATACCACCAGAATTACGGCGGAAATGATTGCCACGGTTTTCCGCCACGTTTGTATAAAAATTCCACAAGTGCTCTTGTCCCTGCATACATTCAATTGCAGCACGTTTTTTGTCCCAGACCCGCGTGATATCAAGAAATACATTAGGCTTCCATTCCATCTGCTCTGTCTGATGTGGTTCAAATAAATAAAGTTGAGGCGCACCCAACACTTTTTCTCCAGGATTATGGCCCCAGGCCTGCGCTATCATTCGGCATTCAAGTGCAAATTGTGTCGTGTTCATGTGGTCAGTATTGTAGGGGTCCCACTTGGAGTGGCTCATCATCCATTTAGGTTGTACCTCACGAATTATGTCCACCATTTGATCTTGCGCATCCCGGTCCAATTTAAGTGGGTAATCTCCAAGATCTAAAAACCGGATGTCATTGACACCAAGCGCACCAGCAGCGGCTTCTGCTTCCTCCTTACGCTCAGCCTTAACTCGTTCCAGCGTCATTCCCTCTTGCTTCCAAAGTTTGGCACTTTCCCCTCTCTCACCAAAGGAGAGGCAGGCCACCGTCACTTCGTAACCAAGCTCCTGATGCAGGGCAATTGCACCACCACAACGCCAAACAAAGTCTGCCGCGTGCGCGGATATCACCAAAGCAGTTTTATTTCCTATCATGTTAGTCCTTTCAGGGATTGAGAAACATATCAGACGGTAATGCCTAAGTAGTTATAAAATCCATTTTAAATTATGACAGAGGTATTCGAATTTGTTATAATGCAAAAAAATGAGTACTCCTAAAGTTATGTATGAATTGCCTCACGTTCGTTACCTCTATGTGATTAAAGAGGTCTTTCATTATGGAAGCATTAGTAGTGCCGCAGCTAAAGTACACATTTCCCAACCAGCAGCCACACAGTCTCTTGCGAGGATCGAACAACTTCTAAACGTTCGGCTGTTCGAACGACAGCCCAAGGGCATGGTGCCAACTGAGGTAGGTATAATTTTCGAGCGAAGGCTCACTCGCATTCTCGAACACCTTCGTCGCGGAGATAGCCTTGCGCGTAAAAAGACTATACGAAGTACAAACGGCAAAATAACCAGCAGCTTTCATAAGCATTGTTCACCAGTACAGTTCAGGGCACTCCTGGCAATAACCAAAACAGGTAGCTTCAAGCAGGCAGCACGAGAATTGAATGTTAGCCAACCGGGGATCCACCGCGCCATGAGGGACTTAGCATTACTGGCAGGTTTCTCACTATTTGCGCAGACGCGGGGTGGTATTGAACTGGCACCTGCCACTGAAGTTTTCGTGCGTCAGCTTCGCCTTGCGGTAAGTGAATTTCAGCAGGCTATTTTTGAAATAAACGAATTTCTCGGTCAGGCCACCACACGTATCAACTTGGGGTCCCTGCCCCTATCACGTGTATCTATATTACCGTCTGCCATTAATAAACTGCTCTCTGATGTAGGCGCCAGCGTACAAGTAAATTGCGTAGATGCACGATACCCAACTCTTCTTAAAGACCTCAGGTTTGGGGATTTAGATTTCATAATTGGTGCGCTACGATTTCCAAAGCCTGCCTATGACGTAGAACAAGAGGAGTTATTTATTGATAACCTTGCAGTTGTGGTATCACCTAACCATCCACTCGCCTCATGCAAAGATCTTACGATTGAAGATACTCTGGCATTTCCCTGGGTTGCGCCGCCAAGAGCAACACCATCTGGCACCTACCTCTTTGAGAAACTCCGTATTCATGAAATGCCCAAGACCCCAGTATGTACAGTTTCTAGTTCACTTATTCTTCTAAGAGGCCTCCTGTCGCGCGGCGAGTATGTTTCGATCACATCCAAACGCCAGATCGAAGTAGAGGAACAGTTGGGGCAATTGGTTCAACTACCTATAGATCTACCAGATTCAGAAAGGGCAATTGGACTAACATTTAGAACTGGCTGGAGGCCAACAAATGTTCAAGAAAAATTTTTAGATATCATTCGCAAGACAGCCAAAATGAAAAGTGATAAATATATCTGATAACAAATTCAAATAGGAGTGACTGTATTTAAATTTCCGTTTCAAACTTAAGCATGGTATCATAAAAAAAATTTACTTGTGTCTAATAATGACCATGGCAATTAGGATAATCACATGGCGGATAAGGAATATGATGATATACCAGGAACTTTTGTCTTCGATGCCGATAGGTCTCGAGAGGGTTATCATCTAAATCAATTTTGTATTTCATTGCGACTTCAGGTGAACCGTGACGCATTCAATGCAAATGAAAATACTTATTTAGATAAGTATCCAATGACAAAAGAACAGCGAGACGCTGTTGTAAATCGTGATTGGAACCTAATGCTTGAGTTAGGTGGTAACATTTATTACACGGCCAAATTTGCTGCAAATGAGGGCATAAACTTTCAAAACCTTGCTGGAAAGATGACTGGTATGGGCGTGGAGGCATACCGCGATATGATGTTGGGTGGCGGGCGACCAATCGATGGCAACCGTACTAAATCAGAATGGAAGGACAACTAATGGCAAGAGTTACTGCTGGAGTGGGATGCTCGCATGTTCCCGCTATTGGAGCCGCCATGGATACAGGCATAACACATGAACCGTACTGGAAGCCGTTATTTGAGGGTTTCAAAAAGTCCCGGGAATGGATGAAAGAACAAAAGCCAGACGTCATTTTTCTGGTTTATAACGATCATTGTACCGCGTTTGACGCGTCCTGTATTCCCACATTTGCACTAGGATGCGCTGCTGAATTCAAACCAGCAGATGAAGGCTGGGGGCCCCGACCAGTGCCTGTGGTAAAAAACCACCAGAAACTTGCAAGCCACATAGCGCAATCACTGATCCTGGACGAATTTGACTTAACCATTATGAACGAAATGGAAGTCGACCACGGCCTGACAGTCCCGCTGTCCGTAATGTATGGAGATGTGGGGCCGGACGAAGATTGGCCAGCCCTCGTAATTCCACTTTGCGTGAACGTTGTGCAGTATCCACCGCCAACAGGTAATCGCTGCTATAACCTTGGAAAAGCGGTGCGTCGAGCGATCAATAGCTTCGAAGAAGATTTAAATGTTATGATTTTTGGTACCGGTGGTATGAGCCACCAGCTTCAGTATAAACGTGCCGGACTAATTAACAAAGAGTGGGATACCAAGTTCTTGGACCTTATGACGGAAGATCCAGTCGGAGCGAGTCAAATCAGCCATTTAGAGTACCTCCGAGAAACCGGCAGTGAAGGTATTGAAATGGTTATGTGGTTAATCATGCGAGGCGCGTTGGATGAGGATGTCACAGAAGTTTATCGTCACTATCATGTGCCCGCTTCAAATACGGCCGTTGGCCACATCATTCTTGAAAATAAAACCTGAGGAAAAGTCATGCGAATTTGCGTTGCTGGCGCCTATGGTGCCTTTGGCCTTAAACACCTAGATGCTTTAAACAATATCGAGGGAGTTACCGTAACCTCACTAATGGGACCAACTAAAAGTAAAATTGACGCATTAGCCGCCAGCCGCAACGTGGCTCATGCAGGGACAACACTAGAGGAGTGTATTGCACGTGATGACGTGGATGCTGTGATCCTATCTACACCAACCCAAATGCATGCTGATCAGGCAATTGCCTGCATGGATGCAGGAAAACACGTATTAATTGAAATTCCAATGGCTGATAGCCTTGAAGACAGTCGGCGAATTTTAGACAAACAGAAGGAAACTGGATTGACTTGCATGGCAGGTCACGTACGTCGATTCAATCCGCCCCACCAATGGATTAAAAATAAAATCGATGCAGGTGAACTAAAGATCCAGCAGATGGATGCTCAAACTTATTTCTTTCGCCGCTCAAATACTAACGCAAAAGGTGAGCCAAGATCTTGGACGGATCACCTCTTGTGGCACCATGCATGTCACACGATTGATCTGTTTCAATATCAAACCGGCGGTAAGGCTGTTCAAGCCTTTGGACTACAAGGCCCCCCACATCCTGATCTTGGCATATCCATGGACATGTCTATCGGAATGAAATCAGAAAGTGGCGCCATATGCACCCTATCGCTTAGCTTCAACAATGAGGGACCTCTTGGAACTTTTTTTCGCTACATCTGTGATAATGGTACCTACATTGTCCGTTACGACGACCTTTATGATGGGAACAACAACCAGATAGATCTAACGGGAACAACTGTATCAAATAATGGCATCGAACTAATCGATCGCGAATTTATTTCAGCTGTCAGGGAAGACCGTGTACCCAATGCATGCGTAACCAGTGCAATTTCTGCTATGGAGACGCTTGACCAAATAGAACGCTCAATGCGTTGAAATTTTTTATAAGCATGCAAGGCTATCCGCGATAATGCCTGACATTGGCAGATTATTTGTATTTCGAAACAATAAACCTTCCTCAAATTTTTTGTCTGGCAACTCTAGATAAGGACAAGCCCACGGCTGCAGTGCCGCTGGGGTCAAAGTGGCCAAGCCTTGTGAAAAATCAGTGCGCCAGCACAAGGCGCTATCAAGTTTATCTTTAAGTTTATATGAAACAGGGTCCGCAGCCAATTGAGCTGTAGATAGAAGTAAAATGTTAGGGTCGTTTGTTTCACGCCTAACTTTTCCGAGAGACCGAGAGTATACATCCCCAGCCATAAAGCCTACGCCACGCAGAAAAGCAGGCTCAGCAAGGCGAAGCGTGGTTAAAAATTTCTTTTCATTAGCCCTAGCCGGATCATTCCAATGCCACTTCGCTAATCCAGATAGACTGGCTATCTGCCCAGAAATACGTATTGTGGCCGCCAGCCAATCAACTTGGCCCCCATGTGCGGGATTAAGGTGCAAGGGAACAGGCTCAGCTGCGGTAAGGCCTGGAATTTCCATCATTGGAGCTACACGCATTAAAATCCAAGCTGAGGAAAATCCATGACGAGTAAGCATGTGACCGAGTGAAACATTGAGAGGGAAATACCCGTCAATAAAATCCTCAAATAGAGTAGCCTTAATTGGAACCATTTCCACTAGACAGAAGCATCCCACGGGCAAGCAGCACGTCGTTCTAAATCAGCCTGATGGCTCGCACCAGACCAGTTTTCAGTTGGCGCTACAGCATCGTTAGACAACGGGCCTATTATAGTTTTTATCTTTTCCCCATTCTGCATAGGCAGTGCATTCCGATTACCTGCCCCCATCGCATCAATTGCTTGACGTAAAATCCGGCGATAACGAATGATCGCCTTATCCGATCGGCCAAGATGTTCGCGCGTTCGATTTTGGATCCTACCCATACCCTCAACTGCCCATTGGTCATGTACATTTATGTCCATACCCATTCCAGTATAGGTCTCATCTGCCTGTTCCTGCGGATTGTAGCCATAAGAATTTTCTCTGTTTTTTAAGGGTGCATAGGTTGGCAGTTTGTGTTCTTTTAAACGCTGTGCACGCATCAACTCTTTATTCACAGGCTCCTTAAAGCTTGTGAAAAGAGTAAACCAATAACAGTTTTCATCATCTATGGGGACGTGCCATTGAGTAATAGTCATCTCACGCGACATTGGAATACAGATCGCTTCAGGAAATATCTGATTTGTGATGCGCACATGGGTCTGTCCATTATCCATATGGCGAAGAGCAGTAATCTTCAGCCCGTAGTCTGTTTCCTCAACGTTTATATCAGGCCGTGGGTATTCCCGCAGTACCTGGGTCATTGGCATGCTAGTTTGCGCTACTTTATCTCGGAACTGTTTGCCGTAATTGCTACCCTGGTCATCGTCCTTTAGAAACCGGTGCAAGAATGAAGCATGCGCGGGATCAATGCCAATTTCCAAGGCCTGCAGCCAGTTACATTCCCAAAGACCCTTAAAAGCAAATACATGGGTGTCGTCGGCGCGGAAACAATCAAAATTTGGAAACTCTGGCGCCTCTCCATTACCTAGATAGGCAAATGCGATGCCCTTCTTAACCATTACGGGATAGGTTGGACCTGTAACTTCAATTTTAATTTCTGTTGAATCAGGATAGAAGACTGCCGGTTCGCCTATTGCAGATATGCGTGTCACTAATCGCAAATCTCCTGCATCATCTAAAACCAGAGCGAGGCGCTCACCCAAAAGATTAACAGGTATGGGCAATTGTGATTCAAGTTCCTCCACCAAAGCCGCAGGATGCCAATAACACCGCAGGACAGCCCCAGCCTCGGTCTTTGGGCCAATGCGAGTAATAGTATCGTTTAGTTGTTGACTTATCATGTTGTGTCTCCATCTTTCAGAAAGGCCCATATCCCACCATCACGTTCCTCGACTGGGGTCATTGGCACCTTAATGGCTTTATACATAGGCGAGCCCTCAGGTTCAGCAGGTTGTTCTACGCATTGTCCGGTACGGTCAAAATGCCACCCATGAAAAGGGCAGCGCAGTCCATTGTTCTCCAGCCTGCCGTAACACAAGTCGGCACCCCGATGTGGGCAGTTTCGTCCAATTAAACCAAGCTCACCTTCTTCATCCCGAAACAACACCAATCGTTGGCCATTGAGTACAACGGGGATCAACGGTCTCGCAATTTCTAAGGCCTCACGATCCAATATGCGTACCCATCCAGTAGGGGCGTCTATAAATTCCTCTGCAGGAATGGGAGTTTGCTGGGTCAATAGATACCTCGCATCTGCGCGTTATTCGACTAAATCGTAAATTGGGGCCCAGTGAAAAACTCCAAACGGATCGTTTAAGTAGTTAAGCAAAAGTAAAGCTTTAAGGGAAGTAGCATTACCTTAATCATTAAATTGAATTTTTCTTGAGCCAACAATACATAAACTCTTGATAAGTTTCAAAAGGCGTTTGATGGTAATCGACCATACTCCCAAGGATCTGAAAATCATCACCCAGCTCTGCTCGCAGACTTTGTTCATTATATTTCATAGTATTTAACCCACTGCAGCTATCAGGACCATTTGGACCAAAAGTTGCTATAATTGCTACACCATCTTTTTTGAGGCTTCGCTTTAAATTTTGTATGTATTTTTTGCGTTGATTTGTTTCAGTTAAGAAATGGAAAACAGCCCTATCATGCCATACATCGTATAAGTTTTCCTGGATAGTGATCGATGAAATATCACCAAATATTTTTGATACCGAAATTTTTAACTTTGCGAGTCTTTGCAGTGTTTGGTTAATTGCCTCCTCAGAAATATCTAACAAGGTTAAATTCTGGTATCCCAAGGCATGCAGATCATCAACTAATGTAGATCTTCCAGATCCAATATCAATTATAGAATTTTCTTTTTTTGGACAATTTTCTTGGATTAGTTTAAGTGACACATCCAGCCGATCCACATACCAGCTTACGGCATCATTTTTTTTTGACTTATAAATATCATCCCAAAATTCATTATTATTCATAATAACTATCTCAATCTGCTTTGATGGATTGATTTGTTATCCAACCAAATAATCCATCGTGGTTCTTATGAACAGCTTTTTTAAAGGCCTCCAGTCCTGCCATAGTTCTGAAATGGATTTAAGGTTCAAATGGATAAGCCAGACGTACCAGTCATCGCAGGAAAGAAGCCAAGTCAAGACTACAGCCACATTGCTCACAGATGTGAACTGCCATATGTTAACGAGGGTATTCTTTCCAACATACAAAAATAGGACGGATAATGACCCCTGAATTCATGCTTATTACCTTTGTACTTTTTTTTGCGGGAGCGATTGCTGTGCCAATCGCTTCTCGTTTGGGGTTAGGCTCCGTTCTCGGCTATCTTATTGCAGGAATCATAATCAGCCCATTGTTTACGGTGATGGGCGTGGATGTTGTCGCACTTCAGCATTTTGCAGAGTTTGGCGTTGTGATGATGTTGTTTCTAATTGGGTTGGAGATGAACCCCCGCGAGCTGTGGGCAATGCGAGGCAAAATATTCATCATGGGAGGGCTGCAAATTAGTCTTACCACCATTGTGGTGATGGCCATCGCCCTGAGTTTTGGACAAATTTGGTCTGTTTCGTTGGCCATTGGTCTTGTCTTTGCCCTATCCTCAACGGCCATTGTTAACCAAACACTCAAGGAAAAAGGACTATCAAGATCGGATGGGGGACGCTCCAGCTTTGCCATACTGCTGGCCCAAGACATTGCAGTGATCCCAATGTTAGCTTTGCTGCCGTTATTGGCCATGCCTGAATTGATCGAGATCCGGCTGGTCGAAATATTGGTAAATACTGACGTACATCATGAAAAAGATCATGGTGTCTCACTAAGCTTATCACTGGTCGAGGGACTAAACGGTTGGCAAACCGCAGTCGTAACAGTTTTGGCTGTCGGCGGTGTCATCGTTTTGGGCCGATATGCCGTTACGCCATTGTTTCGTTTTGTGGCACGAGCGCACTTACGTGAGCTGTTTGTCAGCACCGCTCTGATGGTTGTTGTGGGCATTGCGCTGTTAATGACCATGGTTGGGCTGTCACCAGCCTTGGGAACATTTTTAGCAGGCGTAGTTCTGGCCAGCAGCGAATATAGGCATGAGTTAGAAAGCGACATTGATCCATATCGCGGACTTCTGCTCGGAGTCTTTTTCATTACTGTGGGAGCAGGCATCAACTTTAGTTTGTTATTTGGCAGCTTCGTCTCCGTCATTGGCATTACCATTGGATTGATCACACTAAAGGCGGCGGTACTATTACTGCTGGCTGTTTTATACAAACTTCAGGGGGCAGATCGTTGGCTGTTCAGCCTTGGGCTCGCACAAGCCGGCGAGTTTGGTTTTGTCCTTTTGTCATTTACTGTGGCCAACGCCGTCCTTCCCAAAGATCTAGCAGATATCCTAATGTTAGCTGTTGCCTTATCGATGCTGCTGACGCCCGCAATTTTTATCCTTTATGAGCGGGTCATCGCACCACGCTTTACGAAGGCACAGGCCCAAGAATCTGATGTAATTGACAGTAACGCGCAAATTATTATCGCTGGTCATGGACGTTTCGGAGGCATTGTGAACCGAGCGTTGGGCGCCGCTGGCTATGAAACCACAGTGGTTGATTACAGCAGTGAGCAATTAGAAATACTGCGAAGGTTTGGCATGCGGGTTTATTTTGGCGATGCCTCACGGCCTGACTTACTTGAGGCAGCGGGCATTAGAGAGGCTAAGATTCTGGTTGTGGCTATCGATGGTAAAGACACCATAACGGAACTGGTAAACCATGTCACAAAGACCTATCCAAACGTCCACGTCATAGCACGGGCCGTTGATCGCAATCACGTGTATGATCTATATGCAGTCGGCTGTCGTGATATTATCCGTGAAACATATGACGGCTCGATCCGGATGGCACGCTCAGCTCTTGAGGCACTGGGCGCCACGCGCAGTGCCGCACAACGGATGATGAACGCATTCGAGGAGGTAGACCGCGAAATGTTGGTTGAAACAGCCAGCTTGCATGACATCAATGTACCAGTTGCAGAGAACGAGGCCTTCATCGCCAAGGTCAACGAAATGCGTGACACTTGGGACCCCCAGCTAAAGGGCCGGATGCAGGCCGCTGCCTCGAAAAAGGTATGACCCAAAACTCAGATGTTTTT
>JAFMEA010000041.1 GCA_017856985.1 Planktomarina sp. | reverse complement strand
GGCTTCCACTATGTCTTTGCACCGCTGCCATAATGATCGCCTTTAGCTTGCTGGCAACTTCAAAACTAATTAAAAGGACCACCATAGCATGAAGTACTAAAATAGAGGCAAAAGGCCCATTGTCAGGAGAATGTTTGGCAATGCTTGATACTCAGACTTATTGCATTTTACTTTAGATTTATTAGTCTCACTTGGAGTAATTGACTAAAACTAAAAGGAATAAATAATGAAGACCCAGGTCCTGAGCTTTAAAATCAGCAGACTAATTGAACAAGATATTTTGGAGTCATTTCATATTCTAGATTTAACTCAAAAAAACATTTTTCTTGGATAGAGATTAGATGCTGGAGATCCCAATACAAAAGCAATGGCTTGACGCATTCATTACTCTGTTCACCTTGTGTAAGCCCACGCACAAGGAACGCATAGCCATTTTTAGCGAGTCCCATAGTCGTCCAGTGAATGTGATGCTTGCCGAGCAGGCCCTGAATCAAATGGGCTTAAAGTTCACACATATTAACGCCAGAACAAAAAGTACAAAAAGCCTTCCCATTATTCGATCAACAGGTGCCACCAATGCTATGAATGGCGAGAACGCCCTAGTTGAACAAATTAAAACAAACGATTTAGTTATCGATTTGAGCATAGAAGGCATGATGCATGCCCAAGAAACACCATCTATTTTGGCCAGCGGCACCAGGGTCATGACAATTTCTAATGAGCATCCCGATATTTTAACTCGCCTAACACCTGATGCCGGAATGAAAGATGTCGTGAAAGAGGCGGTATTTCGATGCCGCACCGCTAATACCATGGAGGTTACAAGCCCCACCGGAACAGATCTAACCGTACAAATGGATGATACCGTAACAGTTGGCGTATGGGGTTGGACCGACCGGCCTGGGACATTGGCCCATTGGCCTGGTGGTCTAGTTGTGAGCTTTCCCAGGGCAGCGTCTACCAATGGCCAAATCGTATTTTCTCCAGGAGATATCAACCTAACCTTCAAGCGCTACTTTGAAAGTGAAGTACGATGCACTGTTAAGGATGATTTTATCACCTCCATCGATGGCAGTGGAACCGATGCAAAATTGAT
Organism: Planktomarina sp.; assembly: GCA_017856985.1. GTDB lineage: Bacteria > Pseudomonadota > Alphaproteobacteria > Rhodobacterales > Rhodobacteraceae > Planktomarina > Planktomarina karensis. The sequence goes on along the minus strand of JAFMEA010000041.1, from coordinate 15,433 downwards.
GCGGAATTATTTAGCTGGGTTTGACGACCCCCTAGCCTATGCGACCAGCCATGTTGGGTGGGGCTTAAACCCTCGAGCCCGCTATGAGGCGTTATGCATGTATGAAAAAAATGACCTCAACGGTACTGAGTTGCGTGCGTTGGCGGGTAACTTTCTATACTCAACAGGTGCCAATGAATTTGCCAGCCGCTTTACTGAAGGCCATTTTGATCTACCCATGATAGGTTGTTCAATCTCCCTTGATGGGGTTTTAGTTGTAGACAAGGGGGTGCCTTGTTGACTTCAGCTACCAAAACTAAAATGCTCCCACGCCAGATTGCAGTCTGTCGTAGTGGGACTATTGCCTATCGTGAAAGTGAAAGTACAGCAACGGCCATGCCAGTAATCTGTCTGCATGGCGTTGGTGGCGACGATACCAGTTTTGTCGATCAAATGGGTGGTCCGTTTCTAGAGGGCCTAGGTGATCGCCGCGTCATAGCGTGGAATATGCCCGGCTATGCACAGTCATCGCCCATGAAAAATATGAATTTTGCAAACTTGGCAACGATGGTTGCCGAATTAATGGATACGCTAAAAATCAAGCATGCGCATCTGGTCGGCCAATCAATCGGTGGAATGATCGCCCAAGAAGTTGCAATCCAAACACCAGATCGCGTTGCTGGACTGAGCCTTATTGCTACCGTTCCAGCCTTTGGCGGGCTCGATGAAACTTTTAAAACAGTGTTTCTCAAGACACGGCTAGATCCGTTAGATGCTGGTGCCACGATGGCCGAACTGGCGCAGGAGGCTATCCCAGAAATCATGGGGCCACATGCCTCGCGACGCTCTCGACAGATGGCGGTCGATGCAATGGCGTCGATCGATCCTGTGGCGTATCGCCAAGTCCTAAAATGTCTAGTAACTTTCAACCGACGTGCAGATCAACACCAACTCACAATGCCCTGCTGCCTGATTGCAGGTGATCTGGACGACAATAGCCCAGCTCGTGTCATGCGTAAAATGGCTGAGAAATTGCCAAATGCTGAGTTCCATATCATTGAAAGCGCCGGACATTTAGTGAATAGTGAAAAACCAGATTTAGTTAACTCAGTATTGTGTGATTTCTTTGACCAGGTAAAAAATTATAGCTACAAAGTTGACGTGGCGGGAGATAAATAATGGACGATCTCAAACCGAATAATGACCAAAGCTACAATCATCACGACCGCGGTAAGGTTACAAACTCTGCCACTATGGCCAGACCAGACAAGCCAATGTTTGATCCGGTCGACTGGAAATTGAGTGCCTTTGAGGCCAAATTATGTACGGAAACACGGCAGTTAGCTCAATCCAAATTTGGTGACCGAGCGCCTGGTATTGACCGAGCTGCATGCTTTCCAACCGAAAACTATGTTGACCTGCATAAACACGATTTGATGGGCATTTGTATCCCCAAGTCTTTAGGTGGTCGCGGTGCAGACCTGAAAGCTTATATGCTGGCAGCAGCAGAAATTGGCCGCTATTGCGGTGCAACAGCTCTGACATTCAACATGCATGTAAGTTCATGCCTTTGGACGGGATTTCTGGCTGACAGTCTAGAAATGGATAGCGCCACACGCGCCGAACATGAACACAAACGTCAAACACATTACAAACGGATCATTGAAAATGGTGCAATTTACGCCCAACCCTTTTCAGAGGGTGGCGATGCCGCAGCCGGCAAAGCAGCCTTCAGCACTACCGCAAGGGTTACTAATGGTGGCTGGATTATCAATGGTAAAAAAATATTTGCGTCACTCTCAGGCCACGCCAATTATTATGGTGTGCTATGCACTGAATTAGACGGGCCTGACGCAAAGCCATCTCGCGCAAATACGATGTATATCGCGATCGACAGTACTGCCAAAGGCGTTAGTGTAGAGGGAGAATGGGACCCACTTGGAATGCGCGGTACGGTATCGCGCACGCTGATATTTAAAGATGTGTTCGTACCTTCTGAAGAACAACTGATGCCGCGGGGCGTTTATTTTAATGCAGCCAAACGCTGGCCACATATGTTCATGACATTAACACCCAGTTATATGGGTATTGCTCAGGCGGCCTATGACTTCACAATACGTTATTTGCGCGGTGAGCAACCAGGTACACCACCAGTCAAGCGACGCATGTATGCAACAAAGCAATTAGCCGTTGCACAAATGAAAATCATGCTCGAACAGACTAAATCAATCTGGTTTCAAGCTATTTCTGAAGCTCGGCCAAATCCAAGTAAGGATGCGTTGCTGCGTGCTTGGGCAGCCCAATATAGCGTGATGGAAAATTCTAATGAAATTTCCCAACTTGCAGTACGAACATGCGGTGGTCAGGCGATGCTTCGTTCGCTACAACTTGAGCGCTTATACCGCGACAGTCGGTGTGGCGCACTGATGCTACCATGGACTGCTGAGCTGTGCACCGACATGCTTGGCAAGGGTATTCTTTACGAAGCTGGTGAAAGTGACGATGGCTAACACCAGGCGCGCGCAGGCTGAGCTGCCGAGGGATGGCTGGCGGCTTGACCGTGCTGTTCTTATTCATGCAGACACATGCCCAGACAAGCGCGCTCTGGAGTTTGAAAATCAAGTCATCACTTATGGCGATCTTGCCAACCGGGTAGCACGCACAGCAACGCTTCTGACAACACGGGTTGGCCGCGGTGATAGGTTTGCTGTTTATAGCATGAACCACCCAGAAATTTTTGTTTTGTTATTAGCCGCATCACGTATCGGTGCTATAATGATGTTGATTAATTGGAGACTAACGCCAGCTGAAATCACCTATCAGATACAGGACTGCCAACCTAAATGGGTATTTTTCAGCAGTGATTTCGAAAATACGGCGCGCGCGATTGCCAACAATATTTCAGGTCTTGCACTAATGACTGTGGATGAGATCAGGATTGCCCGGGAGGGCTTGCGGCCTCTGGAAGATAATGAAGGTCAGGATGCACCTGATACCAACGAAGATATTTTGATTGTCTATACGTCGGGAACGACTGGCAGACCAAAGGGTGCGGTCCTCTCTCAGCGCGCGTTACGAAGCAATGCCGTCATGAGCCACGATGCTTTTGACATGAATTCTGACGATATTGTTCTGAATGTCCTACCACTTTTTCATGTGGGTGGATTAAATATCCAACCACTACCTGCCCTGATTTTAGGCGCCAGTGTAGTAATACATAGTACTTTTAACCCCGAGAATGTCTTAGCAACAATTTACAATAGCGCCATCACCCAGATCACTACGGTACCAACCATTTTGCGAGCGCTACTGATCCATCCTAAGTGGGCAACGACCAACCTGAGGTCAATGCGGATGGTGGCGATTGGGTCTACAGATGTGCCAGTAACAATTATTAAAGCTGTACATACGCGTGGAATCCCACTCATACAGATTTATGGCGCCACTGAAACGTCCCCAACAGCAATTTATCAACGCGCTAATTTTGCCTTTAATAGCGTTGGTTCCATTGGGCGAGTGGGTTGCGACTGTGACGTTCGACTAGTTGGACCAGACGGTCATGATGTACCGGAGGGCCATGTGGGAGAAATCTGGGTCAAAGGTGACAATATCTTTACCCATTATTGGAACAATGAAGCCGCCAGTTGCCAAGCTATTACCGAAGGCTGGTTTCATACCGGTGACTTAGCACGCCGTGATGCAAAGGGATTATTTTGGTTTGCTGACCGGCTAAAGCATGTGATCATCTCAGGTGGCGAAAACATCTATCCAGCGGAACTGGAACGCGTACTGGCCGGGCATCCAGATCTAATTGAGTTTGCAATTATTGGACGTGATGATGAGCGTTGGGGTCAAGTACCAGTGGTGGTAGCGGTCCGTGTCTCAAGTGATGTCGAAGCGGCGCATATTCTTGATGTATTTAATGGCGAGGTTGCAAGATTTAAACAGCCTAAAGACCTGATATTTGTGGATGCCCTACCGCGTAATGCAATTGGTAAAATAGTAATAGATGAAATCAAAAAACTTCTTTGAAGGCAAAGCGTGCAGCTGCTGGAGCAATTTTAGAATCTAACGTTTTAACAATGATGAGCGACGAAACCTTCTCAGGATAAGTTTTGAATTGAGATCCAATGTGGAACTTAATTTAACCTAATGATGCAGAATATCTTCGCTATTAGAATTAGATATTCTGCATTAATTACTAGCTCTTAAATATTAGATATTTTACTAAAATTAGCTTCACAGATTAGTACGCAGTTGGTGACCAGGGCCAAAAAGAAGTCGAACTTTCGTCACAGCCGAGGCGCCGTCCCAAGTAAGGCGGTCGATTGCAAACAATGCACTATTTTGATGGCAACATAGAACTTTTGCTTCTTCAGATGTTGCTGATATTGCTGAAAACGCGATTTCGCCGTGGGTGTAAGGCGCGTGTTTCAATAGCCATTCGTTTGCGCTGACTGTCTCATAGCTTTCAGCTAATCCATCTCGTACCACTTCGGGGTTAATCCAACGGTCCTCGAACGCGTATGGTGTGTCGTCAGCCATATGCAAAGCACGAACATGCAAAAGGGAACGTGTCGCATGCGTTTTCATAGATCCACTGATAGCTAATGGCGGCACCGCTTCACGTCGCTCGATCCGTTGATATCCATACTTCTGGCCACGACCTTCGACCTCCATGCGGATTACCGTGATATCTAGTGTGGCTTTAGCAACAGGTTGAGCAGCGACGCGGGTGCCAGCCTTACGACGTCGATCCAGTAACCCACTTTCTGCAAGAGATCGCAGCGCCCGGTTTACAGTCGTCCTGGCGCAACCAAATTCTAAAGCCAAATCAACTTCGTTTGGGATTAAGTCGCCCGGCTTCCACACTCGCGCATGGATACGTCGCAAGACCTCTTCCTGTACACTTTGCCAATTCCTAAATGAAGGGTTGTTCATAAGTCATCTTTCAAAGCGTCAATTGTTTTTAGGTAAGCTGCAACAATGTTTGCTCGTGCGATGTGCTCCCCATCCTTTACCATGTGCCGTCCCGCAGACCACACATTTGTTACCAAACGGTCGTCTCCAGCAAAGATCCAGGCGTCCAGAACTGTATCGTTTTGCCGCCCCCATAGGTGCTCTGAGGAAGTATCTAACGTCAACATATCGGCCCAATAACCAGCCTCAAGCCGCCCAGTTTTGCGTTGAGAAGCCTGAGCACCCCCGCTTAAAATACCCTCAAACATGCGCCGCCCTGTTGAATATTCAACTGACGCTAAGCTCGCCCGCGTACCGTCACGTAACCGTTGTGAATAATCGAGAGTACGCAGCTCCTCACTAAGCGCAATGCGGACATTGCTGTCCGAGCCCACGGCAATTGCACCACCAGAGTTTGTCCACCGTATAGCGTCAAAAGTCCCGTCACCAAGGCTACTTTCGGTGATGGGACAAAGTCCTGCAACCGCCCCCGATTGTGCCAAGTTTACTGTTTCTTGCGCAGTCATCTGAGTGCAGTGGATTAGGCACCAGCGTGCATCTAACTCCATATTATCTAGGGCCCATTCGACAGGGCGCGCGCCCCACTGTTTTTGCACTTCGTCAACCTCTGGGAGCTGCTCTGCTAAATGCATGTGAATTGGGCCCGTTGGGAATAGTGCATTGTAGGATTGAAGGTTTTCGACACTTACCGCGCGAAGGGAATGTGGTGCGACGCCAAACCCTGTATCTTTAGGCAATGACGACAGCGTTGAGACTGCACCGCCGTGCAACTCTTTAAATCTATTCAAGTCATTGCCAAACCTAATCTGCCCGGCAGTGAGTGCACGCCCATCACACCCACCAAACTCATAGTGTACTGGTAGTAGACATAGGCCAATCCCAGTTTGATCAGTTGCTGCTGCAATTCGTTCTGAGGTCTCAGCAAGATTATCATAAGGTACACCGCCAGGTTGGTGGTGCAAGTAGTGGAATTCGATGTTAGCAGCGTAGCCCGCTTCTAACATTTCCATCTGTACAAAAGCGGTGATGGCCTCGACATGTTCCGGCGTTAGTTGATCTAAGAAGCGGTACATCAGCTGTCGCCATGTCCAGAAGCTATCGTTAGGGTTAGGGCCACGGCGCTCTGTAAGTCCCGCCATGGCCCGTTGGAACGCATGGCTGTGAGCATTTACAGGCGATGGCAACAAAAAAGGTGTTTGTTCGCCAACTGCTGGTACATTTTTTTGAACATCAATGATCTGTCCACTGGCATCGATATCAACCCGAACTCCCGATGCCCAGCCAGTTGGAAGCAAGGCGGTTTCAGCCCAAACAGTGTTCATAATGATCTCACTTGACAGTTTTTTATGTATGGACATAATACTATTAAGAACACGTAATTGCAAGTGAGTCTTCCCCGATGCTTTTAACCAACGCCAAGCTAGCCACCCTACAAAATAATGATGAATTTGGTATCATCGACGATGGAGTAATTGTGCTCGATGGTGCTCATATCGCATGGGTCGGTGGGGCCATAGAGCTGCCGGACACCTATAGAGACCAAGAAATACGCGACCTTGGCGGACGGCTTGTTACTCCTGCACTTATAGATTGCCACACTCATGTTGTCTTTGGTGGCAACCGAGCTGTTGAATTTGAACTGCGCCTCAACGGCGCAAGCTATCAGGAGGTTGCCCAAGCCGGTGGTGGAATTGTTTCGACGGTAACTGCAACCCGTGCCGCATCCGAAGATGAACTTCTCACTGATGCATTAATTCGCATTGACGCAATGATCGCCGAGGGTGTCACCTTCATCGAAGTTAAATCAGGTTATGGGCTTGATCGCGAGACTGAGCTCAAAATGCTACGCGTTGCACGCCGAATTGCAAAAGTCCGCCCAATTGAAGTCAAGACTAGCTTTCTTGGTGCACATGCCGTGCCTGCTGAATATGCAGGTCGCGCGGATGCATACATCGAAGATGTTTGCATTCCAACTTTGCGTGTAGCCCACACTGAAGGTCTAATTGATGCAGTTGACGGGTTCTGCGAGGGCATCGCTTTTGATACCAAGCAGATTGCGCGTATTTTCACAGTTGCAAAAGAACTTGGCTTGCCCGTGAAGCTTCATGCCGAACAATTATCTAATATCGGCGGGACACAGTTAGCCGCACAATATGGAGCACTTAGTGCCGATCACGTAGAATATGCGACAGACGCGGACGCCAAGGCCCTAGCCGAAGCAAGCACAGTCGCAGTCGTTTTGCCAGGGGCATATTACACCTTGCGTGAGACCCAAGCCCCACCAATCCAAGCCTTCCGCAATCACGGCGTTCCCATGGCATTAGCTACCGATTGCAACCCAGGCTCATCACCACTGACCTCAGCTTTACTTACGATGAATATGGCCTGTACACTATTCCGAATGACTCCACTTGAGGCTCTCTTGGGGATGACTGCTCACGCTGCCAAAGCTTTGGGCGAACTAAACAGAGGCAGGATCACCGCCACTGCCCCAGCAGACCTTTGTGTGTGGGACGTAGAACATCCTGCAGAACTCTCTTATCGCATTGGGTTCAACCCACTTCACTCTCGTATTTTCAAGGGAACCTTATGACAGTTACTCTCACCCCTGGCTTAGCCACTTTGGCGCAACTGGAAGATATCTGGTCAGGCAACAAAGCCGCCGCCTTGCATACCTCCTCACACGCTGGAATTTTGGCAGCCGCTAACATGGTGGCTAAAGCGGCAACTAGTGAAGTGGCAACTTACGGTATCAACACAGGCTTTGGTAAACTCGCCAGCATCAAAATTGCAGCAGAAGATGTTAGCACGTTGCAGCGCAATCTGATTTTGTCACATTGCTGCGGAGTAGGCGAGGCATTGGACGATGCGACTACCCGCCTGATGATGGCTCTTAAACTTCTGTCGCTTGGCCGCGGTGCATCTGGAGTTGCAATGGCAACTGTCACAATGATCGAAGCGATGCTAAAAAATGGTGTCACTCCAGTGATCCCAAGCCAAGGTTCGGTGGGAGCGTCAGGTGATCTTGCTCCACTTGCACATATGGCCGCTGCTATGATTGGCGAAGGCGAAACCATATATGAAGGCACTCGGATGCCCACTGCTGATGCCTTGACAAAGGCTGGCTTGAGGCCAATCACGCTTGGGGCAAAAGAAGGTCTTGCACTTATCAATGGTACACAGTTTTCAACAGCATGTGCACTTGTTGGCCTGTGGGGTGCATGGCGCAATGCCTCGGCAGCTGTGCTTACCTGTGCCTTATCTACCGACGCAATCATGGGTTCCACTGCCCCACTACAAGACGCGATCCATACCTTGCGGGGTCATCCAGGACAGATCGCTGTTGCCCGCGCGCAACGCGCCTTAATGGAAGGATCTGAAATTCGTGAGAGCCACCGCGACGGCGACACGCGTGTACAAGACCCATATTGCATCCGCTGCCAACCGCAGGTGACGGGTGCAGCAATGGACCTACTACACTTTGCCGGACGCACACTGGAAATTGAGGCAAATGCCGTTACTGACAATCCCTTGGTTCTGGTTGATGAAGGGTTGATCGTATCCGGGGGCAACTTCCACGCAGAACCTGTTGGGTTCGCTGCTGACCAGATTGCTGTCGCAGTCTCTGAAATTGGTGCAATCTCCCAGCGACGAGTTGCGTTAATGGTGGATCCAACTTTGTCATTTGACCTGCCTCCCTTTCTGACACCAGAGCCAGGCTTGAATTCAGGATTGATGATTGCAGAAGTCACGACTGCTGCATTGATGAGTGAGAACAAACACCTTGCCAATCCTTGCACGACAGACAGTACGCCAACATCTGCCAATCAAGAAGATCATGTAAGTATGGCGGCGCATGCCGCACGGCGTTTGCTGAGAATGAATACTAACCTAAGTGTCATAATCGGGATTGAGGCAATGTGTGGCGCTCAAGGTATTGAGTTTCGCGCACCACTAAAAACTAGCCCAACTTTGGCTGACGCAATGACCACACTACGTGCGAAAGTCCCTCCAATTGAAAAAGATCGTTACATGGCACCATCGATCGAGGCCGCCGCTCAATTGGTATCATCAGGCAAGCTAACTGCTTCAGTCACTTTACCGAGCTTCGTTAAAGGCCATGTCGAGTGACGCCCATAGCAATCTCACATGGCATTAACCCTTTTAGCTCGGCTCTACCAAGCAGTGGGACCAGTGCGCCTATATCTTTTATTTATTCTAAGCACTTTAGCTGATTTAACACTGTCTTTAGGAGACCCCCGATGACTAATTCACGCCACAACATTCGCGATATTTTTCCTCCAACGGGTACTGAAATAACAGCTAAAAGTTGGCTTACAGAAGCGCCAATGCGAATGCTGATGAATAATCTACACCCAGATGTCGCTGAGAACCCACATGAATTAGTAGTTTATGGAGGCATTGGCCGCGCTGCCCGTACTTGGGAAGATTTTGACGCTATTGTTGCTGCACTCAAAGAACTTGAGGAAACGCAAACTCTGCTTGTCCAATCTGGAAAACCAGTCGGGGTATTCAATACGCACAAAGATGCCCCCCGGGTCTTAATCGCTAACTCTAACCTAGTTCCACACTGGGCAACTTGGGATCACTTTAACGAGCTCGATAAAAAGGGCCTGGCTATGTACGGTCAGATGACCGCCGGTTCATGGATCTACATCGGGACCCAGGGCATCGTTCAAGGGACCTATGAAACCTTCATGGAAGCTGGTCGTCAGCACTATGATGGCAACCTCACCGGTCGTTGGATTTTGACTGGCGGATTAGGCGGAATGGGTGGCGCGCAACCACTCGCAGCTGTAATGGCGGGTGCCTGCTGTCTAGCAGTTGAATGTGACGAAACGCGCGCAGATTTTCGTCTTCGAACTCGCTACGTGGATGAGAAAACTGATGACCTAGATGACGCGCTAGCCATGATCGATCGCTGGACTGCTGCAGGGGAGGCAAAGTCTGTTGCATTAATTGGAAATGCTGCCGACATATTCCCCGAACTCATGAAGCGTGGCGTTAGACCTGATATGGTTACTGATCAAACCTCTGCGCACGACCCAATTCACGGATACTTACCACAGGGCTGGACTGTCGCTGAGTGGCGTTCCAAGCAGGACAGTGATCCTAAGGCGGTCGAAAAGGCGGCTCGCGCGTCCATGAAGGTTCAAGTTTCAGCTATGGTAGATTTCTGGAATGCTGGTGTTCCAACACTTGATTACGGCAATAATATTAGACAGGTCGCCCAAGAGGAAGGTCTTGAAAATGCCTTCGCCTTTCCCGGCTTTGTACCTGCATATATCCGCCCATTATTTTGTCGTGGGATTGGCCCTTTCCGTTGGTGCGCTTTGTCAGGCGACCCAGAAGATATTTATAAGACAGATGCCAAAGTTAAAGAGTTGATTGACGACCCGCACTTGCACAACTGGTTAGACATGGCCCGCGAGCGGATCGCCTTCCAAGGCCTTCCAGCACGCATTTGCTGGGTTGGTCTGGGCTTTCGGGACAAGTTGGGCTTGGCCTTCAATGAGATGGTTCGCACGGGTGAATTGTCAGCACCTGTTGTGATTGGCCGCGATCACCTAGACTCTGGATCTGTCGCGTCGCCTAATCGAGAAACAGAGGCGATGAAAGACGGCTCTGACGCCGTGTCTGACTGGCCACTACTGAACGCAATGCTTAATGTTGCGGGTGGCGCCACTTGGGTGTCATTACACCATGGGGGTGGGGTTGGTATGGGCTTTTCTCAACACTCTGGGATGGTAATTTGTTGTGACGGCACTGAGGATGCGGACCGCCGTATTGCCAATGTCCTGTGGAACGACCCCGCAACCGGCGTAATGCGCCACGCAGATGCGGGGTATGAAGACGCTATAGATTGCGCTCGTGAAAAAGGACTGAATTTACCAGGAATTTTGGGGTAAAAGTAGAAAAACAATTTGCCACTGTGAGAATAGATAAAAAATTAGAGTTAAAGGAGCTCGTATTCTAGTACTGACCCACTCTAAAGATTGTGTGGATACGGAAAAAGGCCTAGCCATAAGTCCGCATTAGCATAGAAAATTTTCTGGAATTCTCTCCTTACTTGAGAGAACTTTATTATAGTGTAACGTCCATCATAAGTTTTGTATGAAAGATAACCTTGGAGGCTAAGATGTCTGTTTTTTCAGGTAAGTGTCTGTGTGGTAATGTTAGCTATCAGTGCCACTCTGAACCCAAAGCCATATTCAACTGCCATTGTGAAGATTGTCGCCGTGCCACCGGCTCAGTATTTGGCACAAACCTTTTTGTTCCAGAAACCAAAGTTGAGATTAGTGGCAAGGTTTCCTCCTACTCTCATATTTCTGACAGCGGCAGCACTATGACAAAAAGATTTTGCCCCAACTGTGGGTCCTTACTATTCGGTAGTAATAGTGCCAAACCTAATGTGGTATCGATAAGGGCGGGCACTGTAGACCAGCTCGCTTTGATAAAGCCACAGATTAACTTATTTATGGACAAGAAGGTTCCGTCGACAAGTATCGACGAAAATCTTAAGCAAGCATCTAGAATGCCGTAAAGACACGAAACAGCAATCTTTTTGCCGGGACAGAATATATTAGACCACAGATCTTCATGATCATAAGTCCACCCAGATTGGGGCTACCCCAACCATTTTAAAAAATATTCCTAGCCCATCCAATTCTATCTCAAGCGTGCGGTCATTCACCAAAGGGTGGACATATAGCTTTAGACATTTTTTTAAATCACTGTCGATAAAAAGCTGAACGCCTTGGTTAACACCATTGATCATCGCCAGGGGTGTTACAGCACCAGGACGAACACCCAGGTTTTCCAATAGCCTATCGGCAGAACCAAAAGATAAGCGGCCAGTTCCCAAAAGAGTAGATAGGGATTTGAGATCAATTTTCCTGTCTTGCTCAGCAACCAAGAGAATGTTTTGTTTTTTGTGGTCACGCAGATAAAGGTTTTTTATATGCCCACCCCCTTGCTCAGATGACAGGAAAAGAGATTGAACCTTTTTTGAGTCTTCTACTGTCATCAGAGCAACGTGATCAAAGCACCGATATGAGATATCCCATGTTTTCAGTTGCTCCATAATCATATCAGACGAAACGGGTAAACTGTCTTGATATTCTGACGTAGCATTAATCATAGTATCTTGGCTTTGTTTTTGCACTTTTCTTTTTCCATTTACACATAACTGGCCAAACACCCACAAAGCTGGCGGTTCTCAAAGGATTGGCGAAGGAGACCCTTGGTAGAGCCATAAGTAATAATTTTATACCTACCAGCTAATATCAACACAGCCTTAAATTTTAAGATGTTATTCATTAATTATTCTCCGTTAGCTACACTCCAATGCAAAGATGATTCTGGAGAAAAAAGGGATGCCATGGTTGCTGTTTTTGATTTGCAAAATATACCTGCGAATTATCTTGAGGATCCTTATGGTGTCCTAGCAGAGCTGCGCGAGAAATCACCTGTCCACAAAAACCCTGATGGGACATTTGTTCTGACGGCTTATAACGACATCGTCCAAACATATCGGGACCCACTGATTTGGTCATCTGACAAAAAGGCTGCATTCAGACCAAAGTTTGGGGATACTCCCCTTTTCGAGCATCACACAAGCAGCGTCGTGTTCATTGATCCACCAGATCACACGCGTATTCGTCAATTGTTTCAATCTGCTTTCACCCGCAAGGCATTGGCTGCCTTTGTGCCACGCATAACTAACTTGGTGGATGAGTACCTAGATCGCCTGGAAGATCAGGGTCAGATGGAAGTAGTGGAAGAGTTTTCTTTCCGCCTTCCAATTGAGGTGGTTTGTGATCTTTTGGGCGTTCCACGTCAAGATCGTGAATTGATCCGGGGGTGGGCAAACGCAATTCTTACAGCGTTAGAGCCAACATTAACCCAAATACAGTTTGATGATGGGAACCAGGCGGTTACAGATTTTAAGCAATATTTGCGCGACCTTATTACCCATCGTCGGGCCCACCCTGAAGGCGCGAGGGACACTGAGGTTTTAACAGTTTTGGCAGATGCTGAAGCCGATGGTGCACGCCTTACGGAGATTGAATTGCTGCATCAATGCATTTTCATGCTCAACGCAGGGCACGAAACATCAACAAATATGATTTCACATGGCATTCATGAGATGCTTCGCAACCCAAATCAAATAAGTCTTCTTTCCAAAGATCCAGATCTCATTGAGCCGATGGTAGAAGAGGTACTTCGCTATCAAGCGCCAATCCAGATCAATAACCGCAGGGCAACCTCAGATCAGATATTATCAGGGATTGTGATACCAGCAGATACAACTGTGCATATGATGATTAATGCCGCCAATCGTGACCCAGGTCAGTTCCAAGAACCAGACCTTTTTGATATCACACGTCGCCCAAACCGACATTTGTCTTTCGGGTTGGGCGTCCATATTTGTGCTGGCAATGCTTTGGCCCGCGTCGAGGCGCAAATCGCGTTTCAGAGATTATTTCACCGATTCCCAAAACTTGCCTTAACCAGTTCCGCAGTCATTGCGCAAAGGTTAAGGTTCCGTGAAGTATCGTCCTTACACATCTCAGTGACTTAGGATTTAAAACTGTTCTCAATGATACACCAAGTGTATCAACGTAAGTGAAAAGAATTACAGAAAGGTGCTTGATAATGTCCTCTCAGCAGCTGTCCCTAGAAGCCATGCATACGCTACCCGTGGTGCTTGAAGCCCTAGCACACCCACGTGCACCCCGCAGTGTTTTAAATTACATGTGCGCCTGCGATACCTCTGATCCTAAAACTCGAGAGCTTTTGAGCACCGAACAGAAGGTGGCGCCCCTGCTCAGCATTTGGTTTGCAAGCGGCACCGCATTAGATGATCTTTGCCAACCCTTTGCTGAGGTGGTTCGCGAACTAAAGGCCGACCCACCAACTTTAATTGGTGGCGAGTGGGATACCCTTGAAGGTAAGGTAGCGAAAGCCTTACTGGCAGACCAGCTTTCGAGGTCCTGTTTTCGCGGTACGCCAGAAGCTTTTTCGTTTGATCCAATTGGTCGGGAGCTGGTCCGCGAACTCATGAGTGCAGATGCAATCTCAGCCACATTAGAATTACCCGCGGCAATACTCTATCTGCTGCCTTGGGCTTTGGCGCACTCTGAGGACGTGAACGACTTGGAGCGCGCCTGTGAGGTGATAGACATGGCCATCGAGGCGTACCCTGAATTTGGTTTATTCAAGGGCCGCAACAAGCTGGCGGTACAGCAGCACCGTGAGGTACTGGAAAAGTTTGGACGTTACCCACAAAGAAATGCTAATTTTGGACGAGAGAACACTGACGCAGAGAGCGCGTGGCTAAATGACAAAGAAAACCTACCAATCTGGGCTGGCGGCAAACGATCAATTGAGCAAACTATTAAGTAACATTTATTTAAGTAGTGCCCTAATTGTATGGAGTTTTATGAAATCTTATTGGAACTGGTACCTTAGCGAAGCCTTAGATATCTGAGCATTACTCGTAAAAATGACGAAACCGCTATTTCTAGAATTAAAACTATATGGAACAAGGGCCCCTCTAGCTGCATTTCAAAAGGGCAGTTTCTTCAAAAACAAGCCCTTGATCCTTTTCATTAAGTCCCAGATTTTTAGCAAGATCTTCGAGAATTTGGTTTTTTTGCTTCGCTTCAATAACCAATGTAAGGATCGCCGCTTCACCGAACTCACCAAATTGTTTTTCAGAAAACAAATCGTTTGACCTTCCGGTTTCCAAAATCGCGTAGATAACACCATTTGAATTTGAAATATCGTCATAGGCGGTCAAGCCATTGTCTTTTTCAATTAAAGCACCGATTTGAAGATATTCAGCCATAACCTTAACCCAGCTTCTCAAAAACGTCGTCCGGAATGTAAGTCGCCACCCGTTCAAGAGCACTCATGAACATAATACCTTTCCCAGGCTTATCTAAATTTCCAGCTAAGTACATCGTTTCAAACACCAATTCAGACTGTTCGTGAGATACAATTATTCTGATTACTTCCTTTTGTTCGTCAATAGCCACTCCTAAGAGACCCATTCTTTCCCGTACCCCAGTACCCTGAGCATAACTTATTGTTGCGCCCTGAGCTCCTGCATTTTTTGCAGCTTCAAGAACGGGCTCGGCAAGGTCTTTTTGGATCACACAAGTGATAAGATTGGCATCAGTCAGATATGTAATAGTTCGTTCTTTCATGATTAATTTTCCTATACTGTGATCGGTTTTTTAGTTTTTTCATTCATAAATCTTATAACAAGACCCATCGAGAGCACTGCTACAATGGGGCATATACTTGCAAGAGAGAGTATGCCAAATCCATCTATCGCTGACACGGCATTGCCCAACCCAAGGCCCATGGCAAGAACCAAAGGAACGGTAACTGGTCCAGTCGTTACGCCTGCGCTATCCCATGCAACATTTACAAACTCTTCAGT
>JAFMEA010000143.1 GCA_017856985.1 Planktomarina sp. | reverse complement strand
AACCTATGCAAGCTAGGAACGCCCCTTATACGTCAATAGGGGGGCTGTCATGCCTAGCACAAACAGTGTCAAAGAATTTCCAAACACCGAATCTAAAAGCAATACTACTGCCCATCTTTTACTATTTTTGTTTGGGTGGTTAGGTGCTCATAGGCTTTACATCAATGAGAGAACCTCTGGTGTTTTAATGCTAGCTCTTCTCTTACTGTCAGTTTTAATGCTGTTTGCTAACCTTGGGGTCGCCGGCTTTGTTGTACTGTTTTTTTGGTGGGTTCTGGATGTTTTTACCCTCCACCAACGAGTACAAAAACAGAATGAAATCACTTCCTGAGCTGCGCAAAGCCCTTCGCTTTATCAAGGTAGCCCCCTAGCTTCTTATTGAGCAAAGTGGGACCTCGTGAGTCAAAACTTTTACTGATAAAAGAAAGATAAATTTATGCAAAAAGGCAAAGTAGTGTGGTTTAGTGCCGGCAAGGGCTTTGGGTTTATTGCCTCGGAAGGTTCAGTTGAAGAAATTTATATTAATATAAGAACAGTTAGAGATGCAGGTTTTGAAGCCTTGGTGAGCGGTCAAGCTGTAGAATATGAAACAAACAAAAGTCAGAGCGACAGACCAAGTGTAACAAAACTCACTGTGCTGTAGTAATGAGGCACAGCGAGTTTCAAAAACCTTTAGCGTATAGTTTTTGTTGAAGCTAGGGACTGCTAATTCGGCAAAACCTCAGGCCACATTTCACCGTGTTTGAGTGTTCTGAAATTTTTACTGTCGACACCCGCTGCCTTTAAGACGCTTTTGAGGCGGATGGGCGGCTCATTCATTGGCTCCAAAGTTAGTTTATATGTACCCCAGTGAATGCTAATGGCATATTTTGCACCTAAGTCACTGAAAACTTTGACTGCTTCTTCAGGGTTAATGTGGGCAGACTTCATGAATTCCCTCGGCTCATAGGCGCCTATTGGAATTGCTGCTAAATCGGGGCTGCCAAGCTTTTTGACCGTCTCCTTGAAGTCAGACGAATAGCCTGCGTCGCCTGCAAAATAAAAGGCAAAGTCACTCCATTGCATCATCCACCCTGACCAAAGTGTTTTATTTCTGTCAAAGAATGTTCTCTTTGACCAATGTTGCACGGGTGTCGGCTGAATAGTTACACCTTTACGCTGAACATGTTGCCACCAATCGAGTTCAGTAACGTTTTTGGCTCCCCAATGCTCCAGCAATGACTTGAGGCCAAGCGGTACCAAAAACTCCACACTTGGCTGTGTTTTAGCAATCTCACGAATGCTGGCCTCATCCAGGTGGTCATAGTGATTGTGGCTGATTACAACTATATCAATCCGAGGCAGGTCTGCTATCTCAAACGGTGATGGGGTAACCCGTTTTGGACCCATAAATGAAAATGGGGACGCCCTGTCTGAGAATTGAGGGTCAGTCATAATTGTCAAGTCTGAGTGATTTAATAGCAAAGTAGAGTGGCCAACCCACATCACGTTTTCTTTGAAAGTTGCGAGGTCTTTTTTTGAGCTTAACAAAACAGGAAAACCCGCATTTTCTTTTTCATCACTCTCTCGAGTAAAGTAGGAAGAAAAAAACTTGAAAAGGTCTAAGACGCTCTTGTCATGAAGGTCGCCTTTTGGATGTTGGAAGCGAGCCGTTTGCTTGTTGAAGTTTGGAGAGTTGGGGTATTTCATTGTTTCAGAGCATCCAGGTAGAACTATTGACAGAAAGACAACTAAACAAATCCTATATAACAGCACTCAACGCTCCTGTTTATTTAGATTGACAATCTCAGCTAAGCCTTGATTTTGCTTTCACAGCCGATGATGGCTATCCCTACCTTCCGCGCCAGTGAAAGGCAAGCACCCAATCTAAATATACGGCGGGGCGCCATTGCTATAACAGTGGGGGCGTCACTCAAGGCAAGCCTTTGCGTTGTTCAATATATGTGACAGGATAACTTATGAGGAGGTCCGCTAATGAAGCCAATAAGCTTAAAAAACTTTGCCAAGATGGCAGTTAAGGCAGGCGATGTAATTTACAGCGTCAACGATGCCAGTCATAGCGTCTATTTAGTACATAGTGGCTCAGTTCAGATAGAAAGCAAACAGGGAATGGTCCTCGGCGTTTTAAACGAAGGTGAATTATTTGGCGAAGTTGGCCTCATCACCTCAGAACCAAGAACCGTGACTGTGAGAGCAAAGACTAACGCGATGCTCATCAAGCTGGATGAGCCGGTATTTCGGGCAAAAATGGCTCAAGCTGACCCAATATGCAATGCAATCATTCGAGGACTTGCTTTGAGGATTAGTGACGCAAATGCACTTGCAGAAAAATATTGGAGGGAATTGAATATTTATAAGTCTATCGACGATAGCTAGCCAATTTTAGTCAACCAAAAGTCTCTACGCACAAATCATAACTTCTGTCTCGTTTGTCTCGTTGACTTTCCCCTGCCTTTTGAACAACCTGTCAATGGTTCGTTCAGGAGGATTCGGTGTCCCATTTAACAAAAGAACAAATCGACTTGTACAATCGTGACGGCTTCATTGCTCCGATTGATATCTATTCACGGGAAGAGGCTGCAGCAATCAGGCAAGAACTTGAAGGTTTGGAAGCATCGTATCCAGAAGCAGTAACTGGTCGCAACCGCAATAACGTTCATTATGTAACTTCACTTTTTGACAAAATCGTTCACAATCCCGACATTCTTGATGCTGTCGAAACCCTTATCGGTAAAGATTTCTTAGTTGGTGGAACTACATTGTTCATCAAAGAACCAGAGCAGCGAGGGTTCATAAGCTGGCATCAGGATGCACGTTACATAGGATTGGAACCAGAAAATTGGGTAACTGCTTGGCTGGCTTTGTCCGATGTCACAACCGAAAACGGTTGTATGTATATGTGGCCTGGCAGTCATTTAGAAGGCGCCCGCGAACACTTGGATACTTTTGACGAGGAGAATCTTCTTACTCGCGGACAAACTGTTCAAAATGTTCCAACAAACGATACAATTCCAGTTGCACTCAAAGCAGGTCAATTATCCCTACACCACCCGTGGGTTGTCCACGGCTCTGGCCATAATAGCTCCAAAAGCCGTCGAATTGGCTTCGCTATTCAGTCATACATCGGGACAAACGTAGATTCTGTGTACGGAAAAATATTTGTCCAACAAGCACGAGGCTCAGACACTTATAGATACCATCAACATACCCCCCGGCCATCGTCCGTTATGGCCGAGCAAGATGTCGAATTTCGCGACAAAGCAAATGAGGCGCTGAAAGCAATATTTTATCGTGGCGCCAAGAAAATAGGAAAATATTAGGTTCCTTGAATTGCCCTACCGACTGCCAAACTGAACCTAACCGTTTCCTCCCAAATTCGGC
>JAFMEA010000142.1 GCA_017856985.1 Planktomarina sp. | reverse complement strand
TAAAATCTGTTGACAAATATATTACTATTTCTGCTGTTCAACTGGACGAAAAGCAAGGCGGAAAGTCTGGTTCGTGGAAACGCATTTTAGAATGATTTCTGTTAACGAAGCATTAAATAATATTTTTGAATTAGTAGTACAGCTGGAGGCTGAACAAGTAGGCTTAAAGGACGCTAATGGACGCATTCTCGCGAGATCAGTAATTGCCAAACGCGATCAACCACCATTTTCTGCATCAGCGATGGATGGCTATGCAATATGTAGTAAAGATTTAGATAAGGGTGTTAGAAAATGGAAAGTCATCGGTGAAGCTGGCGCCGGACATAGCTTTGGTGGATGCGTAACATCTGGGCAAGCAACACGAATTTTCACCGGTGCGCCCATGCCTGAAGGTACCGATCAAGTTATCATTCAGGAAAATGTAAAACTAAAAAATCTTGTTATCACTCTTTCCCAAACGCCAAATTTAGAAAAATACGTTCGAGCGGCCGGCTCAGATTTTAATTCTGGATTTACATTAAAAGCACCGCGACTTTTGACACCACACGATGTAGCACTGATGGCCGCAATGAATTCACCGACACCTTGGGTAACTAGAAAGCCAAAAATTGTAATTATTGGAACTGGCGACGAGCTGGTACAGCCTGGTGAACAGCCAAATGATGATCAAATTATAGCTTCCAACACTTATGGGCTGGCCGCTATGTTAAAGGCAGCAGGTGCTACGCCACGCCTGCTACCCATTGCGAGAGATCGCTTAACTTCTCTTGAACAAGTTTTTTCGTTGATAGGAACCGCCGATGCGGTAATTACAGTAGGTGGTGCATCCGTGGGTGATTATGATTTTGTTTCACAAGCTGCTTCTAATTTTGGCATGAAACAATCTTTTTATAAGGTTGCAATGCGTCCCGGAAAACCCCTTATGGCCGGGTATTTGAGAGGTATTCCAATGATTGGGCTACCTGGAAACCCTGTTTCGGCTATGGTGTGCGGTGAAGTTTTTTTAATACCACTAATTCAAAAAATGCTTGGATTACCTGCTGTACCGAGGTTGCGAAAAAATGGTCAAATTGGTCATTCTCTTCCCCAGAACGGTGCCCGTGAGCATTATATGCGTGCCAAATTAATAAATGGGTCAATATTTATTGAAGACCCGCAAGACAGCTCCTTACTCACAGTTTTAGCAAATGCAGATGCCCTCGCGGTACGTCCAAAGGACGACGGACCATTAAAAGAAGGTTCAAATATTGAGTATATCCCCCTCTGATTTAGCTCCAATGCTTGACACAAAGCAGGAACATGTATAGAACATAAAGAAAACATCTATGATCATGCTCTGAAAAGGATCAGAAATGCTGACGCAAAAACAACTAAAATTGCTTGAATTTATTCATAACCGCACTCAGAAAGATGGAGTTTCGCCATCATTTGATGAAATGAGAGAAGCACTTGACCTAAGGTCAAAGTCTGGGATTCATCGGTTAATAACAGCGCTTGAAGAGCGTGGTTTTATCAGGAGGCTCGCGCATCGCGCAAGGGCCATTGAGGTCACAAAAATGCCAGGCTCACAAACAACACTACAAAATAACTTTATTCCAAGGGTATTTGAGGGATCTCGTCCATCGCGTCCAAGCAGTGCAATTAATGTTGAAAGCCATAACATAAATTCCTTACCTATGATGGGACGCATTGCGGCGGGGGTCCCTATCTCTGCCATCGAGGACTACACCGGGGATATACCTGTCCCTGGCAACATGATTAGTGGGAAGGGGCAACATTACGCCCTTGAAGTTAAGGGAGACTCGATGATTGATGCTGGTATCAATGATGGTGATGTTGTTATAATTAAAGAAACAAATACTGCTGAAAATGGCGACATAGTTGTTGCATTGGTTGAAGATGAAGAAGCAACGTTAAAACGTTTTCGTCAGAAAGGCAGTTCAATAGCACTTGAAGCATCTAATCCCGCATATGAGACAAGAGTCTTCAGTCACGAACAAATAAAAGTTCAAGGAAAACTTGTAGGCCTTATTCGAACATATTGAATTTGATTTAGTTTAAAATACCAAAATTAGGTTTTTGTTTCCACTACTTCGTAGGGAACTTTAGTTATTGTTATAATTCTAAATATGGTTTGATGGTTCAAAATAACAAAAATATTAAACTTTAGGATATAGTTTGACTTACTTGTCCTATCTCTTTTTGGGCACTAGTAAGCGTTTATTTGATATCCGTTGAGCAACGAAAGATTTACCTAAATGTCTACTCCAACAGTTGTTACACGTTTCGCTCCCTCACCTACTGGTCCGTTACACATTGGGTCAGCACGAACAGCTTTGTTTAATTGGCTTTATGCTCGCCGGCATGGCGGATTATTTCTATTACGTATCGAGGATACCGACAAACAGCGTTCTACTGAAACTTCAATGCAAGCTATTCACCACGGTATGGAGTGGCTCGGTCTAAAATATGATGGCGCACCGATAAGCCAAGCAAGTAACGCCAAACGTCACAAAGAAGTAGCTCTTAAAATGCTATCTGAAGGCCACGCCTATAAATGCTTTAGTACACCAGACGAGATATCTAAATTTCGCGAACAAGCAAAATCTGAAAAAAAATCATCCTTATTTCTATCGCCGTGGAGAAATACCTTAGAAGAAGATCATCCAATTGCCCCATTTTCAATTAGATTAAAAGCCCCACGAGAAGGCAAAACAATTATTAAAGATCGCGTTCAAGGCGATGTTATTATTGATAATTCTCAGATTGACGACATGATACTTTTAAGATCTGATGGAAGCCCGGTCTATATGCTCGCCGTAGTAGTTGATGACCATGATATGGGAGTCACTCACATCATCCGTGGCGATGACCACCTCAACAACGCCGCTCGGCAAATGCAAATTTATAATGCAATGGGTTGGAAGCTGCCAACTTATGCCCACATTCCGCTAATACACGGGCCAGATGGTAAAAAAATGTCTAAGCGTCATGGAGCTACAGGAGTAGAAGAATATCAAGCGCTTGGTTATTCGGCCTCAGGAATGCGAAACTATCTAACGCGCCTAGGATGGAGCCATGGAAATTCTGAATTTTTTAGTGATGAAGATGCGCGTAGCTGGTTCGATTTAGAGCATATTGGTAGATCACCATCACGTTTTGACTTCAAAAAACTTGCTAACATTTCAAGCCAGCATATCGCTAATACAGAAGATAACGACTTGTTGCTCGAGTTGGAAGATTACCTAAAAGTCTGTAATCACCCTGCTCTATCAGAACCTCAGAAAGTAACATTTTTATTGGGAGCGCACTGCGTGAAACATAACGCAAAAACTTTGAAGGAACTTCATGAAAAGTCTGCATTTATGTTAAATAAGAGGCCATTTTTACTTGACGAGAAAGCAAAAGAAAATATCTC
>JAFMEA010000040.1 GCA_017856985.1 Planktomarina sp. | reverse complement strand
TGGCAGAGAGACAGGGATTCGAACCCTGGGTACCTTTGCAGGTACAACGGATTTCGAATCCGTCCCGTTCGACCACTCCGGCACCTCTCCACGCTTAGCAGTTGGATAAATCTACTCTTTGAATAGTTCGGGGGCAAGGCAAATTTAAATTGAAATTGTAGCAATATGAATTACATTCAAACGAACTGGGAAGAGGATTTATAATGACGTCTATTATCAAGTTTAGCTTCAGTTTTTTTGTAATAATTTTGACTGCTTTTCCACTCTACGGGGCAGATCGCGATAAAATCAAAGCTTTTATGAAAGTTACTGGTTTTGATGTATCACTCGAGTCGATGCGGGTGTCTGCCGGTGATGCACCCGCAATGCTAGGAATGGATTCAGCTGACTTTGGTAGAAGCTGGAAATTAACAGCCGATGAGTTATTTTCTCCTGACAGTTTAAAGGAAGACGCTTTAGATATATTACAGCAAGCTTTAAGCGATGATGTTTTGCTTCATGCTAGTGAATTTTACGCCTCCGACCTCGGCAGGCGCTTGGTAACAGCAGAAAACCTGAGCCACTTTGAGGACTCAGAGCTAAAAAAACAGCAGGGTGAAATTTTGTTGGTGGGCCTTTTGAACCGCGCTTCGCCTCAACCGCAATATTTTCGTGATATGGCTAAAGATATAGGCGCTATTGATTCAGGCATCCGATCTTTTCGTGAAGTTCAAGTACGTTTTATAATGGCGGCAATGGGATCTGGTCTTATTGAGCAGAGGTTAGATGAACCAGATCTGCGCAACATGCTAGCAAAAGAAGATGCGAGTATAAAAGAACAGATGCTAAAAAATATTGTAATAGCAAATTCATATACATACCGCGACTTTACAGATCTTGAAATTGCTAAATATCAAGGCGCTTTATCCACTGACGAAATGAAAGAGGTTTATGAGCTTATGAATGCAATCCACTTTGCAATTATGGCCGACAGATATGAACGATTGGCAGTGGAAATGGTAAAGTTACACCCGCTTCAAGAACTTTGATTGAACTTGACTCTAGCCAGAAGGGGAGTGATAAGCGCCCGAAGTAATCAATGCAGGTTATTTTAATTGTAATACGTCCATTCTATTGGGCGCGCAGCTTCCGGTGGCTATGGCCAAAACATCCAGATTTGGGGACCAAAAAGCGCGGTAAATTAAGGAAACGCAAATGTTTGCGGTAATGAAAACTGGCGGTAAGCAATACCGGGTACAATCTGGTGATGTTTTGCGCGTCGAGAAGCTGGCGGCTAACGCTGGTGAAATAATTCAATTTAATGAAGTTTTAATGGTTGGTGCAGCTATCGGCACCCCCCTTGTTGAGGGCGCTGGCGTTCAGGCTGAAGTAATTGATCAAATCAAAGGCCCAAAATTAATAAATTTTGTGAAACGCCGTCGGAAGCACTCCTCAAAACGTACTAAAGGCCATCGTCAAAAACTAACTTTGGTACGTATCAAAGATATTTTAGAAAAAGGCGCTGATAAGTCTGGTGTTAAGGCAGCAATGGGGGCTGGTTCTATTCCATACGCAGAGCGCAATGAGCCTGTTAAACCAGTTGCTATCAAGGTTGTTAAAACGAAACCTTCTGCAGCCAAAGCAGAGCCGGTTGCTGCTAAAGATAAGCCAGCGGCGGCCAAAGCAGAACCGGCAACCTCAAAAGCCAAGTCTGCGGCCGTTAAAAAACCAGCAGCTGCAAAAGCAAAGCCAGCGGCAGCAAAAAAACCAGCTGTTGCAAAAGCCAAGCCGGCAGCGACTAAAAAACCAGCAGCTAAGAAGGAGTAATCACAAATGGCACATAAAAAAGCAGGTGGTTCATCCCGTAATGGTCGCGACTCAGCGGGCCGTAGACTGGGTGTGAAACTTTATGGCGGCCAGGAAGTTATTCCAGGTAATATAATAGTGCGCCAACGTGGTACAAAGTTTTGGCCAGGTGAGGGCGTAGGAATGGGTAAAGATCATACCATTTTTGCTGTCGTTGAAGGCAATGTGAAATTTCATACGGGTCTTAAGCGCCGCCAGTTTATTTCGGTCGTTCCAATGGCTGAAGCGGCAGAATAACCCAAATCTATAGATTTTTAAATTCAAAAGGATTGACTAAATGTCAGTCCTTTTTTTTGGGGTAAAATATGTCGGTTGAATTTATTCCTTTGATATTTTTTTCTTTAGCGCAAATTGGAACACCTGGTCCCGCTAACATGGCATTATTGGCAACTGGTGCAGGCTATGGTCTGAGACGTACCTTGCCATTTGTCGCTGGGGTGGTTGTGGGAAAACAGCTAATTATCTGGCCCTTAGGTTTTGGACTAATGCAGCTTGCTCAAAGCTGGCCTGGCGTATTCTTGGCGATGAAATATTTATCTGCAGTTTATATTATATACCTAGCTTGGCGGGTAGCAAATATGCGGTTAAAACCAGATCAGGCTAATGGCACTCCCCCAGGTTTTGTAGCTGGTTTGATTGTCCATCCGCTGAACCCGAAAGCCTGGGGAATGATTACTGCGGCGTTTACAAACTTTGTTACTCCAGGCTCTGATATATTTACAGCAACATTGTCTGTGGCACTTGTACTTATAGTTTGTCAGACGATACTTCATCCCCTATGGGCAGGGGCTGGTCAACTTATTGCGTCTACGATTCAGGGAACACGCGCGGAACGATTTGTTTTTTTAGCGTTAGCATTACTAACAGTCATTACTGTTTTTTATGTACTTTTCGGCGACGCAATATAAGGTTTCGCTGACTCTGTATTAGTTCGTAGTCCATATTGGAAAGTAACTACACTTAGCTATATCGTGACCAAGGCTTGAGCCTGAGCTCGATACGCTCTATCGGCTAAAACGGAAAGAACTTGAGGCTATAGTATGAAATTTCTGGACCTAGCCAAAGTGATAATACGTTCCGGCAGTGGCGGCGGTGGTGCTGTATCTTTTCGCCGTGAGAAACACATCGAGTTTGGTGGTCCGGATGGTGGTAATGGTGGGCGAGGTGGCGATGTAATTATTGAGGCAGTTCAGGGTCTTAACACACTTATTGATTTTCGTTACCAACAACATTTTTTTGCTAAAAATGGTCAGCACGGCATGGGAAAGCAGCGTACGGGGAAAGATGGAGATGACATAACGCTGAAAGTGCCCGTGGGTACTCAGATTATGGATGAAGACGGGGTAACTGTTCTTGTTGATCTTACTGAAATTGGTCAAAAAACTATTATTGCAAAGGGTGGAAACGGTGGGTTTGGAAATTTGTATTTTAAATCCTCTACTAATCAGGCCCCGCGCAGAGCAAATTCGGGGCTCCTAGGAGTTGAACGGACACTCTGGTTAAACTTAAAGCTGATTGCAGAAGTAGGCCTCGTTGGTCTTCCAAACGCAGGAAAGTCAACTTTCCTTGGAGAAACAACAAACGCCAAACCAAAAATTGCCGATTATGCGTTCACGACTTTGTACCCAAGCCTTGGTGTAGCACAGATCGATGATGATCAGTTTGTCATAGCCGATATTCCAGGTCTCATAGAGGGCGCACACGAGGGTCGCGGCATTGGTGACCGTTTTTTGGGGCATATTGAAAGATGTTCGGTTCTTTTGCATATTGTTGACGGAACGTCAGAAAGTATTGGGCAGGATTATAATACGATAATTAATGAGATTGATGCATATGGAAGTGGGCTTATTGATAAACCAAGAATTACTGTGCTTAATAAAATTGATGAATTAGATGAAGATGATATGGATTTTGCTCTTTCTGCTCTGCGGGGTGCGTCCGGTGGGTCGCCAGTGCTAGCCATGTCGGGTGGAACAGGTGAGGGTACCGCTGAAGTACTTCGAAAGCTGGTTTCACAAATTCAAATTGTTCGATCAGGAGAGCCAGAGGAGCGGTCGTGGCAACCTTAGGTAAAGCCAAACGAATTGTTGTTAAGATTGGCTCTGCTCTTCTAGTAAATAAGAAGACAGGTGCCCTTCACCAAGAATGGTTGGCGTCGTTAGCCGAGGATGTTGCTCAGCTACGTTCTACTGGCACTGATGTGGTCATAGTCTCTTCAGGCTCAATTGCTCTAGGGGTTTCTGTACTTGGATTGGGAGCTACTAAATTAACCCTAGATCAAAGCCAAGCTGCTGCTGCGGTTGGCCAAATCCAACTGGCTCGAGCGTATGAACAGCATTTGGCTCCACACAGTGTAGTTACTGCACAGGTTTTGGTCACGTTAGAGGATAGTTCAGACCGTAGACGATATCTGAACTCGCGTGCCACACTTGGGCAATTGTTGCAATATGGCGTTGTTCCCATTGTTAATGAAAATGACACCGTGGCTACTGATGAAATTCGTTACGGTGATAATGATCGCCTAGCAGCCCAAATTGCGGTTACCATTGGTGCTGATTGTTTAGTGTTGCTGTCAGATGTAGACGGATTTTATTCTGCAAACCCAAGTCACGATAATAGCGCTGTGCGCTTTGACACAATTGAGGAAATTAGCCCCGAGATTGAAGCTATGGCTGGCGACGCAGGCACAGATTTATCGAAAGGTGGAATGATAACTAAACTTATGGCGGCCAAGATGGCGATGGGGGCGGGATGCGCCATGGCAATCACATTGGGATCTCCCCTTAATCCGCTACAACAACTATTAGACGGTGCAAATGCAACATGGTTTCTGCCTAAAGTTGACCCTACTACTGCCCGCAAAAAGTGGATTTCCTCTTTGAAGCCGAACGGATCAGTTGTTTTAGATGAGGGAGCCGTACGGGCTTTGAAAACTGGGAAAAGCTTATTGCCTGCGGGTGTTACCACTTTGAACGGAATTTTTTCTCGTGGAGAATTAGTCCGCATACTGACCCTAGAAGGAGAAGATCTTGGTTGTGGTCTAATAGCGTTTGATAGTGTGGAGGCACTACAAATATTAGGCTGCCATACCAAAGACGTCGAGGTCCTACTAGGGTATGCTAGTCGTGGCGCGTTAATTCATCGCGATGATATGGTATTACAGGGTTAATAGGGAGATGGCTATGGATGTAAGTTCAACTCTAGCAAGTATTGGTCGTGCAGCAAAAATGGCTGCTGTGGAGTTAGCGTTTGCTGATTCAGAACTCAAGAAATCTGCTCTTATTAATGCTTCAGAGTATTTGTGGGACTCGCGTTCTGAAATTATGTCAGAAAATTCAAAAGACATAGAGTTTGGCAAAACAAAAAACCTATCAGATGCGATGTTGGATCGTTTAATGCTCGATGAAACACGTATTCAAAGTATTAAGGATAGCATTCAAACTGTTGCGGAGCAGCCTGAACCCGTTGGGCAGGTTTTAGAAGATTGGAATAGGCCAAATGGCTTGCATATCCAACGTGTCCGAACACCTTTAGGCGTCGTTGGTGTAATATATGAAAGTCGGCCTAATGTTACGGCAGATGCTGGTGCTCTTTGTCTAAAGGCTGGTAATGCAGTGATATTACGGGGAGGCTCTGAAAGTTTTAATTCTTCCAATGCTATTCACAGTGCAATGGTCCAGGGTTTGGCTTCTGTCGGTTTACCTGAGGCAGCCATCCAATTGGTACCAACTAGGGACCGTGCTGCAGTGAATGAAATGCTTACAATGACAGATTATATTGATGTGATCATTCCTCGTGGAGGTAGGGGCCTAGTAGATTTGGTCCAAAGAAAAGCCCGAGTTCCGGTGTTTGCGCACCTTGAGGGGATCGTTCATATTTATGTTGATGCATCCGCTGATCCGCAAAAAACTTTTGACGTAGTTATTAATGCTAAGACGCGGCGACCAGGAATTTGTGGTGCTGCCGAATGTTTATTGCTGCATAAAGAAGTGGCCGCCACTTGGGGACCTGATCTAATTAGTACTCTAATTTCTGAGGGAGTGACGGTTCATGCGGACAGTACTTTACAAAAAATCGCAGGAACAAAGGCAGCTGAAGATCAACATTGGGGACATGAGTTTCTGGATATGGAAATTGCAGCTAAAACAGTAAGTAGTATTGACGACGCCATAGCACACATCCAAACTTATGGCTCGCAACATACTGACTGTATAATGGCCGAAGGTTTAAAAGAGGTGGATCTTTTTTTTGAACGTCTTGATAGTGCGATACTAATGCATAACGCTTCTACGCAATTTTCTGATGGGGGAGAATTTGGTATGGGTGCGGAGATTGGAATAGCTACTGGTAAGATGCATGCACGTGGACCAGTTGGTGCAATGCAGTTAACTAGTTTTAAGTATTTGGTGCGGGGAAACGGCACTGTTCGTAACTAAAAAGCGTGTAAATTAGTTCAGTATCTTATCTTCATTTTTAAGCGATGGTATTAAATAGGTCATATGGAAAATTTAAGTTCTTTTTTGGAACCTGGACAACGGGTTCAGCACCCTAATCAGCCTGATTGGGGTATTGGACAGGTTCAATCAAACATTAATAACCATGTTACAGTGAATTTTCCAGAAATGGGAAAAGTTGTGATTAATGTCACTAATATTAATCTTATTTTAATTAATAAATAACAACTACATAAAGAGATAAATTTATGTTCTTTGTAACGCAAATTTCCACTTTTAATAGCCAGCAGTTATCTGTAGCAATTTTTCATTTTTCCTCTTTTTAATGGAAAACTCTTCCAATTTTCATGTACAATTAGCCGAAACGACGGAAGATTTAGTTGCCATCCAGCGGCTACGTTATGAGGTATTTGTTGTTGAGATGGGAGCCAACACTGTTGAAATTGATCATGAGAAAAGGCTTGAGCAGGATATTTATGACGCTCATTGCCGGCATCTAATGCTATTAGATTTGGACCGAAGCCCTGACCGGTCAGAGCAACTAGTTGGAGTTTACCGAGTGCTTACGCAAAAAGGAGCAGACGCCGCTGGTGGGTTTTACAGCGCTACTGAATTTGATCTTGATCCACTTCTTAAAAGTGGACGAAATCTTCTAGAGTTAGGGCGTTCTTGTTTGCGAAAATCGTATCGGGGTGGAAGTGCGATGTTTTACCTCTGGCAAGGACTTAGCACGCTAATTGTCAAAGAAGATGCTGAAATTCTTTTTGGTTCAGCAAGCTTTAAGGGGACAAATATTGCTGCAATAGCTCAGCCCTTGTCACTTCTGTATGAAGAGTATTTAGCTACGATGGATTTAAGGCCTAAAGTGTTGCCAAAGGCTTACGTTTCCTTAAATCAGTTGGAAAAGTCACAGATAGAACGTCTAACAGCTTTAAAAGCTATGCCGGCACTTATAAAAGCTTACCTTCGGCTTGGTGGGGGCGTTGCTGATGGTGCCTTTATCGATCAAAATTTTAACACTACAGATGTGTGTATGGTACTGGACATAGAGAAGATGAGTTCCCGTCAGAAATTAATCTACTTTAGAAAGCTTAAGTGATGCCGCCACCTACTTGGATGTCTGAACAAGAACCTAGCTTACCTAAAATTACACCCATTGGCTTCATACGCCTTATGAGCCGTTTTGTCCTCTTGGGTTTCTATACATTTAGTTGCTTAGCTGTTTTACTATTGCTCAGGACTGTAGAACGGCCTTTGCATGGAACCCGTCGTCCTTGGACGCCCAAAATTACACAATCTGTCTGTAAGTTTGCATTCTGGGTTTTGGGTATGAAGCACGAGATAATCGGTACGCCAATGCGCGAGGAGGGCGCATTAGTTGCCAACCATTCCAGCTGGTTGGACATTTTTGCACTTAACGCATTTGATGATGTCTACTTTGTTGCAAAGTCAGAAGTTGCAAAATGGCCGTTAATTGGCTGGCTAGCAAAGGCTACAGGAACAGAATTTATTGTTCGTGAACGAGAAAAGGCTGTGTATAATAATAAAGTAATACAAATGAGATTACTGCATGGTCATAGGTTGTTGTTTTTTCCTGAGGGTACGTCGTCCGATGGCCGGCGCATTTTGCCATTTAAGCCAACACTTTTCGAAGCTTTTCTCGTGCCAGAATTGTATGAAAAAATTTCAATTCAGCCTGTAACTTTAATATTCCACGCGCCAGAAGGCCAAGACCCGCGTTTTTACGCTTGGTGGGGCGACAGTAATCTTTTTGATCACCTTTTAAAAGCTCTTACTATCAAACAGCATGGCACCGTACAGGTAGTGTACCACACTCCCGTCGCTGTAAACGATTTTTCAGATCGTAAGGCATTAGCTCGCCATTTAGAGACTCAGGTTGGCAGTGCTTTGCCTTGGAACTCATAGGTAATAAAGTGACTGGGTATTAGTCATTTATTGCCGCTGAAAAAGTTTTTAATCTTTCTTCAGGGTCTTCAGCTTCCCAAATTTCTGGACCAATAGCAAAAAAATCTACCCTGTCAGATAGGGATCTGATAATATTTTCTGTAATTCCACCTTCAACAACAACTGGAATTTCAATCATTTCGCTCCACCACCCTAGTAACTCTGGATCAACTTGTTCGCCGTCACCTAATGCTGAAACTGCAACGGGGCCAAAGCTCACATAATCGGCCCCAGACTCGCCAGCGTTTAAACCGGTGTGGCGAGAGGTATTACAAAAGGCACCTAGGATAGAATCTTTGCCTAGATCTTTACGTAATTGGCGCAGGTTGCGGCCGCCATCCGTCAAATGAACGCCATCAAGCCCAAGGCGATCCACCAAAAGGGTGTGTTTCTCAATTACCAGGGCAATGTCGCGTGCGTGTGCTACCTCGCGTATGGCGTCTGCCGCGCGTGCGATATCATCTTCATTCGAACTAGATAGGCTAAGTCGTAGGCAGGCTACGTCAGCTTTGTCCAAAACTCTTGAGAGTTTGTCAGGAAAGCTTTCGATATCTAATACATTGGGAGTAATTAGATAGATCTGTGGTAAGTCTTGACTAGTCATCGCAAAAGACTCCGTTTGGACTAACTATAAATGCGCTATAACTTTACTAAATAGCTTTGGCTACCGCTTGTCGTGTGGCTTTTCCATCGATAAAAGAACGTATGACTGATAAAACACTTCTACAACCCACAATGCTGCTTGTTCGCCCTCAGATGGGAGAGAATATTGGCGCCGCTGCAAGAGCAATGTGGAATTTTGGGTTAGACCGCATGAGTATTGTAGCGCCGCGGGATGGTTGGCCAAATCCAAAGGCTGTTGCGATGGCTAGTGGGGCGGGGCGTCTACTTGATGAAGCGCGTTTATTTGATACGACAGTCGACGCTTTGGCTGATACTAATTTTGTAATGGCTACTACGGCGAGGATACGTGACCTAACAAAGCCAATTTTTAGTCCTGAGCACGCAATGGCTGAAGCTGCACGACGAATTGCCGATGGTCAAAATGTGGCTGTTATGTTCGGCCCTGAACGTGCTGGCTTGGAAAATGAAGATATCGCCCGAGCAAATGCAATTATTTCTGTGCCAGTAAACCCAAAGTTTGCGTCTTTAAATTTAGCGCAGTGCGTTTTGTTGATTAGTTATGAACTTCAAAGGCATCAAACAGATATTGTGTCTGAAAGAGTTGATATGGCAAAAAGTGAATGGGCTAATGGAAATGAAATTGAAAAATTAGCGGAGCATTTTGAGCAAAGGCTCGAAACAGCAGGGTTTTTCTTCCCAGAAACAAAGGCGGCTGGAATGAAGGTTAACTTGCGAAATCTCTGGTCTCGAATGCCTTTCACCAAGGCTGATGTACAAATATTGCATGGAATGATGCGCCAAATGGTCCGATGGAAAGAGCGCGGTTGAAGGTCAGTGTGGCCAGCCCTAGATTAAGTATTGGTGAAGGGAACAATAATGTCTGAAAAACGTAGTATTTTTGAGGAAGTTGGAGGCGATACTGAAAGAGTGGCAGCCGTTGTTGGCGCTATTTCGCGCGGCGACGATGGGGACAGAAATTTAACGCGCATTTGGCTTCGTTGTTTAATTGGACTTATTGTGGCGATGATTACGGTTGGAGGGCTTACACGGCTTACTGACAGCGGGCTATCTATAACTGAATGGGATCCTGTAATGGGTGCCTTGCCACCGTTGAGCACCCTAGCTTGGAATGCGGCATTCGACGCTTATAAACTGACTGCTGAATATACTTTTCAAAATATGGCTATGACATTGCCTGAATTCAAAATAATATTTTGGTGGGAGTGGGCGCATCGACAATTAGGTCGTTTTATTGGTCTTTTTTGGTTTTTCGGTTTTATAATTCTCTTTTTGCTCAAAAAATTACCCAAAAGGCGCCGCTGGTCGCTTTTTATAATTGGCCCCTTTATTGGATTACAGGGGGTTATCGGTTGGCTTATGGTTAATTCAGGGCTAGATGGAGTCCGGGTTGATGTAGCCTCTTATTGGTTAATGGCCCATCTGGGCGCAGCATTTGCATTGCTTGGCTATATTTTCTGGTTCTTGCAGATGATTGATCGGAGTGACTCTGATCTATTACAATCGCGGCGGTTGCGTGAACCTAAGCTTTTTGGAATGTCTACAATTTTAATGTACTTTGTGGCGTTGCAAATTCTTTTGGGCGCATTGGTTGCAGGTATCGATGCGGGGCGCAATTATACTGACTGGCCACTCATGGCAGGCGAATTTTTACCTCCAGATATTTTTGATCTTAGCCCTTGGTGGCGCAATTTCTTTGAAAATGATGGCCTTGTTCAATTTATTCATAGGCTCAGTGCCTATTGTCTTTTTGTTTTTGCAGTATTGGTTGGTCTAAAAGTTAGAAAATCTGCTCAAAAACGAACACGATCTGCTTTCTCCTTGGTTTGGGTGCTAATTATTTTTCAATTAGTTTTAGGAGTTATTACTGTAATGAACTCTTCTCCTTGGAACCTTGCAATTTTTCATCAATTCTCTGCGATTTTATTATGGCTTGCTGTAATCCGTGGCCGGTTCCTAGCTGGCTTCCCCGTTATTACGTCTTTGAGGACTAATTAATGAATGATTTACAAAAACTGCTAAAATTTGATAGTGAAACCCAAGCTTTAGCCCAGATTTCTGGGCGTTTGGGGTGGGATCAAGAAACTATGATGGCCTCCGGCTCTGCTGAGCAAAGAGGCGCTGAGATCGCTGCTATAGAGGGTATTTTGCATGCACGAAAATGTGATGACCAAGTAGGAGAGTGGTTGTCAAATATTAACGATGAATCTCTAGATGAAATACCCAAGGCCCAACTGCGTGAGATAAAACGCTCTTTTGAACGGGCAAAAAAAGTACCTGGGGACCTTGCACAAAAAATTGCACGTACGACTTCAGTGTCTCAAGGTAAGTGGGCTACAGCGCGTGCGGACAATAATTTTTCTGCTTTTGTTCCGGTTCTAGAGGAAGTCTTGAAACTTAAGCGGGAGGAGGGACAGGCACTAGCTACGAACGCTGATTTATACGATACAATGCTAATAGATTATGAGCCTGGGGCAACAGCCGACAAACTATCTAAAATGTTTGGAGCGTTGAGGCCAGGTTTGGTTGAGCTGCGCGGCGCAATTTTAGAAAAAGAACCGGCGGAAAAGCTACAAGGAAGCTTTGATGAGGTCACTCAGATAAAAATTTCTTCGTTGCTAGCAGAAACTTTTGGTTATGATTTGAACAGGGGCCGAATTGACAAGGCGGTACATCCGTTCTCTTCTGGTTCGGGTCAAGATGTCCGAATTACCACAAGAACAAATTTACATGATCCATTTAATTGCTTTTATTCGACAATTCACGAGGTTGGACATGGTAGTTATGAACAAAATATTGACCCGAAGTATTCCCTGACAGCTATCGGGCAGGGAGCCTCAATGGGAGTGCATGAAAGCCAATCTCGCATCTATGAAAATCAGCTAGGTAGAAGCCGTGCATTTACAGCATGGCTATTTATGCAAATGAAAAAACACTTTGGCGATTTTGGTATTCGTGATGCCGACGAGTTTTATAAAACAGTCAACAGTGTAAACAAAGGGTTTATTCGTACTGAGGCAGATGAAGTTCAGTATAATCTCCATGTTCTTCTGAGGTTTGATTTAGAACGGGCATTAGTGTCTGGCGACTTACTGGTTAAAGACCTTGAAAGTGCCTGGAATGACCGTTTTTATCAAGACTTTGGATACAACGTAAAAAGTGCATCCGACGGTTGCTTGCAAGATGTTCACTGGTCTGTAGGTTTGTTTGGCTATTTCCCAACCTATTCTCTAGGAAATGTATATGCAGGATGCTTGCATGAAATGTTGCGCAAAAGTTGCCCCCAATTAGACAATGACCTACGTAAAGGAAACCTGACACCGGCGACGAACTGGTTGCAGGAAAAACTACAACGTCATGGGGCGCTAAAATTACCCAGTCAAACAATTTCAGACGCCTGTGGTTTTGAACCTTCTGAGGTACCTCTTTTGACATACCTACAGACGAAGTTTTCAGAAATTTACGATTTATAGGCCCAAGTTTAGATCAGATAGGTTGATAATTGTGCTTTCCCAGACTTTAGCCTTCTGTTTGCGGTTTAACGGATGGCTCTTCCTCAGGTTCATCGCCTTGGTCAGGGATATACGCTACACTGACAACTTTTTCATCACCATTGGTATTGAAAACTCGGACTCCGCCTGCACTTCTTGACCTAAATGAAATTCCATTAATTGGACATCGGATAGATTGACCTGTGCTAGTAACAAGCATAATTTGATCTGCTATTTCAACAGGAAAACTAGCTATGACAGGTCCGCCTCGCATGGCTTTATCCATCGCTGTTACCCCCATACCACCACGGCCTCTTACGGGATAATCATGACTGGAAGACAGTTTTCCAGCTCCTCCTCGAGTAATAGTCAATATTAAATTTTCGGTCGCTGACATCTCGTCAAAGCGTTCTTGGCTAAAGTTAGGGTCAGCTGGAACATCTTCGTCGCTCGTATCCTCATCTGTAAGGCCAGCTAATGCTCGTCGCATTTTTAGGTAAGCCGCTCGTTCTTCTGGAGTTGCTTTGAAATGACGAATAACGGACATTGAAACTACGTGATCGTCACCTGTTAATCTAATGCCTCGAACGCCAGTGGAGGCACGGGAGTTCATAACACGAAGATCGGTGGATGAGAAACGGATAGCCCGCCCAGTGTTTGTCACAAGCATTACGTCATCATCTTCGCTGCATATACGCGCGTTAACTAATTCGACACCCTCCGGTAGTTTCATGGCAATTTTACCGTTCGAGCGGACGTTAGTGAAATCAGAGAGTCGGTTGCGTCTCACGTCACCTTGTGTCGTGGCAAACACGATTTGCAAATCGCCCCAATCGACTTCGTCACGATCAACTGGCATAATTGCCGCAACCGACACTCCTACTGGAATAGGTAATATGTTTACAATTGCCTTTCCCTTTGCTGTCCTTCCTCCTAAAGGAAGGCGCCAAGTTTTCATTTTATAAGCCATGCCATCAGTACTGAAAAACAAAAGCTGAGTGTGGGTATTGGCAACAAACAGAGTGGTCACAACATCTTCATCTTTAGTCGACATTCCCTGCAGCCCCTTACCGCCGCGCTTTTGGGCTCGGAAATCGGTCAATGCCGTCCTTTTGATGTAACCACCAGCAGTGACGGTCACTACCATCTCTTCTCGCTCGATTAAATCTTCATCCATCATGTCGCCTGACCATTCTATGATCTCGGTACGACGTGGGACTGCAAAATTCTCTTTAACTTCTATCAATTCATCTGAGATTATGCCCATTATACGCTCACGCGAGGACAGAATTTCTAAATATTCCTTTATTTTAACGGCCAGCACTTCAAGCTCGTCTGTTACCTCTTTGACACCAATTTGTGTCAAGCGTTGCAGCCGTAGTTCAAGAATTGCCCTCGCCTGTGCCTCTGAGAGGTTATAAGTTCCATCCTCGTTAATTGTATGAGTTGGATCATCTATTAATTTAATATAATCACCAATCTCAAGCGCCGGCCACCGT
This sequence comes from Planktomarina sp., assembly GCA_017856985.1. Classification (GTDB taxonomy): domain Bacteria; phylum Pseudomonadota; class Alphaproteobacteria; order Rhodobacterales; family Rhodobacteraceae; genus Planktomarina; species Planktomarina karensis. The sequence goes on along the minus strand of JAFMEA010000040.1, from coordinate 2,830 downwards.
CGATCCATAAGCGCTTTGCGCGCCTCTGAGGCATCAGCTGATTTGCGGATTGTTGCCACTATCTCATCAACATTAGACACTGCCACCGCCAACCCACATAAAACATGGCTGCGCTCGCGAGCTTTTCTCAATTCAAATGCTGTCCTGCGGGCAACAACCTCTTCTCTGAAATCGATAAAGCAGGTTAGAAACCGCCTTAGTGTCAACTGCTCTGGACGACCGCCATTAAGTGCTAACATATTACAGCCAAAAGAGGTTTGCGCTGGAGTGTAGCGAAACAGCTGGTTTAAAACCACCTCAGCTGTGGCGTCACGCTTCAATTCGACTACGACCCGGACCCCGTTGCGATCCGACTCATCTTGAACATGTGCTACGCCTTCGATGCGCTTGTCGCGCACTTCGGCTGCAATCTTTTCAATCATAGCGGCTTTATTAACTTGATAGGGTATTTCTTCAATTATGATTGCCCAACGATCTTTTCGCAGTTCTTCAAAACGGGTTTTGGCTCGATTAATTACGCTGCCGCGCCCCTCTAAATACGCCTTTTGCGCTCCAGATCTTCCAAGCATAACGCCGCCGGTTGGAAAGTCAGGACCTGGAATATATTCAATTAACTGTTCGGACGTTAGATCTGGATCTTCAATCAAAGCGAGTGTCGCATCGACAACCTCTCCTAGATTATGCGGTGGAATATTTGTTGCCATCCCAACGGCAATGCCGCCGGCTCCATTTACTAGCATATTTGGATAACGAGCGGGAAGGACTGTAGGCTCTGTATCCTTCCCATCGTAGTTCAATTGAAAATCTACAGTATCTTTGTCGATATCCGCCAAAAGTGCCTGCGCAGATTTCTCCATACGTACTTCTGTATATCTGTAGGCAGCTGCTTTATCTCCGTCCATCGAACCAAAGTTGCCCTGACCATCGAGCAGGACCAATGACATTGAGAAATCCTGTGCCATTCGTACTAATGCATCATAAATAGCGCCGTCTCCATGCGGATGGTATTTACCCATGGCCTCGGCTACTGGGCGTGAGGACTTTCTATAGGGCTTGTCATGAGTATTATTTGTCTCATGCATTGCATACAAAATGCGTCGATGCACAGGTTTCAAGCCATCGCGAAGATCAGGTATGGCTCGACTTACAATCACACTCATCGCGTAATCGAGGTAGGACGTTTTCATTTCCTGCGTTATGCTTATCGATGGGCCGTCATAGGCAGACACAATTGGAGCCTTAGTTTCGCCTTCATCGGGTACGTTTGGATCGTCTATCATTCTTGCCACCTGTCCGGGATTATCCCACATATAGTTGTTTTCAATATTACAGCCCAAACATGTGCTATGCAATTGATTACAGCACCCTGATTGCCTTTGACTCAACTTTGAGGCAATTTTTTGTGTTAAATGGATGCAATGCCCTGAATTTTTTAAATATCTGAGCTTGGTAAGTTGTTTTTTTAGAATCTACGTCTTTTTAGTCTCTAGTTTAGTGATGACAATTTTGCTGGTTTACTGCTTCTCAGCGCAACTGTCCAAATTAGAGCAAGGAATATTGAAAAAATGGCATTCCAAGTTGGCATTGAAAGGCCGATAAAAGCCCATGAAATTTGATCACACATCACCACTTTGTCAATTACATCTGTGTTTAAAAGATCTGCGCCGGAAAGGTTACTTAAGCCACTTCCATTTCCTGTACATGAGCTCGGACCGTTCCACCACTTTTGTTCAACTCCCGAATGAAAAATACCAGTAACTGCAGTCGTTAAAGTGGCTATCGCGCCTAACCCAATTAACCAGCGATTGGTGAATGCAATCAGAGCAAGACCCACAATTATAGCGATAGCATGCGGATAACGCTGCCATAAACACATTTGGCAAGGTGCATAGCCCAATGCTTCAAAGACGAACGCACCCGCAAGCAAGACTGCTGACCCTATGGCAGCGAACTGTGCAGTCTGGATTGGATTTGAGACATTTATATTGATGATTTTTACCTCATATAATCCGTATCATAAAGAATCCAGCAATCAGCACAAATATAAAAACTGTAAATACCAGGCCTAGTCTTTTTTCTATAAAGTTTCGGATTGGTGCACCAAAATAGTAAAGAAGTGTTGCAACAGCAAAAAACCTTAAAGAGCGAGCAACCAAAGAACTAAATAGGAATACTCCAAAGGGCATAGAAGTCCAGCCTGACATTATTGTAATTACTTTGAACGGGAAGGGCGTAACACCAGCTATTAGCACAGCCCATAGACCATATTCGTTAAACTTCTGATTAAAACCTGAAATATAATCGATTTTACCTAGGCTGGCTAGTATAGGCTGTCCTATGGCTTCAAAGGCGAAGGCTCCAATGAAGTAACCAAAAACTCCACCAGCAACAGATGCCACAACAGCAATTAAGGCAATTCCAAAGGCACGGGTGGGTGCCGCTAGAATTAGAGGAATTAAAAGTAAATCGGGAGGTATTGGGAAGAAAGAACTTTCAATGAAAGCAACAAAGGCCAGAACCCACAACGACCGAGGGTGCCCTGACATTGATAACGTCCAATCATACATGCGTTTAATCATATTTTCCTCAAAAAATTAAGTTGAGCATTAGTTGGCACAAGTAGTTTTCAAAAGACAGATATAAGTTCTTCCGAGCCACAATAAATTGACTAACTCTGGAAAAGTTCTTTTTTGATAATTATTTCCGTTGACAGTAGACGGTGCGTATCGCAATTACCCCATAGTGCCCATGTGGCGGAATGGTAGACGCAGGGGATTCAAAATCCCCCGCCCTAACGGGTGTGCCGGTTCGAGTCCGGCCATGGGTACCA
>JAFMEA010000039.1 GCA_017856985.1 Planktomarina sp. | reverse complement strand
GTGTGGTTTTGAACGTTCAAACTTTTCCTTAGCCATGGGAGGCTCCTCTTTTTTTTGTGGCGGTGGGCAAATTGTCCACTACAGTTTACGCATATTTTGCTTGGATCTCTTCTGAAATATTAGATGGTACTGGTTCGTAATGGTCAAATTGCATTGAAAAGTTAGCCCGCCCAGAAGACATCGATCTAAGCGTATTGATGTACCCAAACATATTTGCCAATGGAACAAATGCGTCAATAGCAATTGCATTACCGCGACTATCCTGTCCTTGGACGTGACCGCGCCGCGAAGTCAAATCCCCAATTATTCCACCAGTATATTCGTCGGGAGTAATCACTTCTACTTTCATTATCGGTTCGAGAAGTTTTGCTCCAGCTAGACGCATACCTTCTCTCATGCACATCCGACCTGCAATTTCAAAAGCTAAGACCGACGAATCAACGTCGTGATATTTTCCCTCGAGCAAAGCGACTTTAAAATCAATTACAGGAAAGCCAGCCAATGGCCCACTATCCATGACTGATCTAATGCCTTTTTCAACACCTGGAATATAATCCTTTGGAACAGATCCACCAACTACGCGGGATTCAAACGAAAAGCCCTCGCCAGGAACCGTTGGAGAAATAACCATTTTTACCTCGGCGTATTGACCGGATCCTCCAGATTGCTTCTTGTGGGTGTAAACATGCTCTACTTCGTGACCAATTGTTTCACGGTAAGCAACTTGTGGCGCACCAATATTGGCCTCTACTTTAAATTCACGACGCATTCGGTCCACAAGGATATCAAGGTGAAGTTCGCCCATGCCCTTCATGATGGTCTGACCAGATTCGATATCCGTCTCAACGCGGAAAGACGGATCCTCAGCAGACAAACGTTGTAACGCCAAGCCCATTTTTTCTTGGTCACCTTTTGTTTTTGGTTCAATGGCGATCTCGATTACGGGTACCGGGAAAGTCATTGTCTCCAAAACAACTGGAGCGTTCACAGCACAAAGAGTGTCACCCGTGGTTGTTTCTTTTAAGCCACCGAGTGCTATGATATCACCCGAAAATGCTTCGGAGATTTCATCTCGGTCATTAGAGTGCATAATCATCATACGACCAACACGCTCTTTCTTGCCCTTAGTTGAGTTCAAGAAATTATCGCCTTTTTCCAACTTACCAGAGTAAATTCGAGTAAAGGTCAAAGAGCCAACAAATGGGTCATTCCAGATTTTGAAGGCGAGCGCCGAAAACGGCATGTCGTCGTCCGCACGCCGTGCCTGGTCTCTAGTTTCTGCTTCATCGCCTGGTTTGAAGCCCATGTAATCGACGACGTCGAGCGGGCTTGGCAAATAGTCAATAACAGCGTTAAGCAATGGCTGAACTGCTTTGTTTTTAAATGCTGAACCACCAAGCACAGGCACAAATGCCATACTTAAAGTCGCCTTGCGGATCAAATCACGTAAAGTAGGGATATCAGGCTCATTACCCTCCAAATACTCCATCATTGCATCATCGTCTTGCTCTACAGCAGCCTCAACTAGTTTGCTTCGCCATTTCGCAGCAGATTCCTTTAAACTTTCCCGTATTGGTTCTTTTGTCCAAGAAGCTCCAAGGTCTTCACCCTGCCACAACCACTCTTCCATCGTTACAAGATCAACCAAGCCTTCCAACTCAGTTTCAGCGCCAATTGGAAAAGAAATAGGAATTGCACTCGCTCCAGTGCGATCCTCGATCATGTCGACACATTTGAAGAAATCTGCCCCTGTTTTATCCATTTTGTTGACAAAAACCATACGCGGTACTTTATAACGATCAGCCTGACGCCAAACCGTTTCCGTTTGAGGCTCAACACCAGCATTGCCATCCAAGACACAAACCGCTCCATCCAAAACAGCTAATGAACGCTCGACTTCAATTGTAAAGTCTACGTGGCCTGGAGTGTCGATTATATTAAAGCGGTGCTTGGGACCCTCAGCATCAACACCGTTTTCCGTACGCTCCCAAAACGTAGTTGTCGCCGCAGATGTGATAGTAATCCCGCGCTCCTGCTCTTGCTCCATGTGGTCCATGGTTGCAGCGCCATCGTGCACTTCACCGATGTTATGCTCTTTACCTGTATAAAACAGGATACGCTCTGAGCAGGTGGTCTTACCAGCATCAATGTGCGCAATTATACCGAAGTTGCGGTATAGTTCTAAGGGATATTCACGTGCCATATTTATCGAGCCTCTGTAGGGTTACCAGCGATAATGACTAAATGCTTTGTTCGCATCTGCCATTTTATGTGTATCTTCACGCTTCTTTACGGCTGAACCACGCGACTGCACAGCATCCATTAGTTCGCCAGCAAGACGTTCTTCCATTGTATTTTCGTTGCGCTTCCGACTAGCAGTAATTAACCAGCGAATTGCTAAAGCCTCCCGCCGCTCAGGTCGAACTTCTACTGGAACTTGATAAGTAGCCCCACCAACCCGGCGCGACCGCACCTCAACAGACGGTTTAATATTTTCTAAAGCTTCGTGAAATAACTCAATCGGAACGCGCTTGACTTTTGTTTCAACGCGCTCAAGCGCACCGTAAACGATCCGCTCAGCTATAGATTTCTTACCATCTAGCATCAGATTGTTCATAAATTTTGTCAAAACAAGATCACCGTATTTGGCATCAGGTAGGACTGTTCGCTTCTCAGCAGCATGACGACGAGACATATATAATTCCTTACTTAGGACGCTTTGCGCCGTATTTTGAACGACGTTGCTTACGGTCTTTGACACCCTGTGTGTCTAGTACACCACGAAGAATGTGGTAACGCACGCCGGGAAGGTCTTTCACCCTCCCCCCACGGATCAACACAACAGAGTGTTCCTGCAAATTATGGCTTTCTCCAGGGATATAGCTGATCACCTCAAAACCGTTAGTTAGTCTGACTTTAGCAACCTTCCTCATCGCCGAGTTCGGCTTTTTTGGAGTCGTTGTATACACCCTTGTACATACACCGCGCTTTTGCGGACATTCCTGCAAGTGCATAGACTTGCTACGTTTGATTTTAGGCTGCCGGGGCTTCCGGATCAGCTGCTGGATTGTGGGCATTGGCGGTTCTCTTCTCGTCTACATAAATTTGTTGATGAGGCACGCCCCACCGGTTTTATTTTTTACTGCCAGGTAAGACCACCCTACACTGACTGCCGCGTATTTTTGCGGTATTCATTCGTACTGCGCAACAAACACCACATCCCTTCCTAGTTGTAGAGGGGGTGGCGGGATTTCCAGAGGAACAGCTAACTGTTCTTGACCACTTCAAATTTTGATGCCGTGCAAAAGGGATTTCGCCCATCACAGATTAGGCGCGTATATGCAGAGTCGGTTAATGTGTCAACAGCTAGAAATAGAGAACAATAGCCATCATTAACAAACTATTATCAGAGCGGTAAATAAACAGACACACCGAGAACAACTCAAGAAATTAATTTTTTCAAACAGTGGTTTTTACTGATTAGATTCGGTATCAACTACGCCTTTTTTCGCCCTTAGCCATAAAACATAAACATTCCAGTAATTACAATGACTGCTGAACCAATCAACGACCAGGTATCCGGCCACTCTTCGAAAAGATATAACCAAGAACCAGTGTAACAAGTAAACCAGAGTAACGAGACTGAGAAGTAAAACTCACCTTACCCATTCGAATTGCCAGTACACTGACGATATAGCCAAAAAAAACTGAAACTGAAGACCCTGTTAGTAAGACCCAGGATTCTAAACTAACATCTCTCCACGGCTCAAAAAACGCCCCACAGCCTCGAGCCACAAAAAAAACCAAAGCCGCAAAAAATGATATTTCTTGCGAGGATAGCTTGGCGCCCAAGCTTCTGAACATTCCATCCAGAGCGCACTACTACCAAACCGAGTAGTAGCAAAACTATTCCACCGCGCAATGCCACCGTTTGAAACATTGGCACCATACCACCAAATGCTTTAATCATCGCGTTATTAACGGCAAAACAAGTCATTGAGCACATCATGAAGATTGCACCCTTTAAATTTTCAGACATGCTTAAGCAGCTCTCATAACATTAAAAATGTTATTTCCAATGTTCAGAATGGAATATGATAAATCGCCTTTAATGATAAAAGGCCACTCTAACGAGTGGCCTTTTATCTCTTTGAATATACGCTTTGTTACTCTGTCTGAGACTTAGAGTTATCCGGTCCATCTGTATCAAATACCTCATCCACCTCCGGAGCTGCCAGTGCAATTGCCTCTTCCGCTTCCGCTCTGCGAGCTTCAATTACCACGTTGTCCCGATCAGCCGCCACACGATGCATTTTCTGAGTAGCGCCACCAGTACCTGCAGGAATCAATCTTCCAACAATTACGTTTTCTTTTAGGCCTATGAGTTTATCACGCTTACCTTGCACAGAAGCCTCTGTAAGCACTCGTGTTGTTTCTTGAAATGAGGCGGCCGAGATAAACGAACGCGTTTGAAGTGAAGCTTTGGTAATACCAAGTAATATTGGCCCACCCTGTGCTTGGCGCCCACCTTTAGTTAAGGCCTTCTCATTTGCAGCATCAAACTCAGCCTTATCTACATGCTCTCCTTTGAGTAGAGTGGTCTCTCCACTGTCAGTAATTTCCCACTTCTGCAACATCTGGCGCACGATTACTTCTATGTGTTTGTCATTTATCTTAACGCCTTGCAGGCGATAAACGTCCTGCACTTCGTCAATCATATAATCAGCCAAAGCTTCCACACCCATAACCGAAAGAATATCATGGGGTGCAGGATTGCCATCCATGATGTAATCCCCCTTTTTGATAAAGTCACCCTCTTGAACTGGGATATGCTTACCCTTTGGCACCATGTACTCAACATTATCCATACTGTCATCAGCAGGCTCAATCGCTATACGGCGTTTATTTTTATAGTCTTTACCAAAACGAACGTAGCCGTCTATTTCGGCAATTATTGCATGGTCTTTTGGTCTGCGCGCCTCGAACAATTCGGCCACCCTCGGCAAGCCACCTGTAATATCCTTCGACCGGCCTCCTTCACGAGGAATCCGTGCCAAAATATCTCCAGCTTTGATTTCTTGTCCATCTTCAATCGACAGGACTGCGTCAACAGACATTGCATATGATACTGGATTACCATCTTTTTTGAGTAGCACCTCACCTTTTGAGTCAGTTACTATTATTTTTGGAGCAAGCTCATTACCTTTTGGTGCTGCCCGCCAATCCGAGACAATTTTTTGTGTCATGCCAGTCGCATCATCAGTCTCATCACGAAGCGCAATACCAATCACAAGGTCAACAAATTTTGCCGTACCTTTTTTTTCAGCGATAATTGGTAACGTAAACGGGTCCCACTCAAAGAGCTTTTCGCCTCGTTTAATTGTTTGCCCGTCCTTTACCAACATCTTGGATCCATAATCTACCTTATAGCTAGCTATTTCTGCCCCCCCAACATCGAGTATTTTTGTAACCATGTTGCGCGTAAGTGATAGATACTCACCAGCAGAATTTTTCAATAATGAAGCATTCTCAAGCGATACTTTGCCAGGTTGGCTACTTTCTTGACTAGATTGTTGGCCACCACCCTGAGCAACGCCACCAATGTGGAATGTCCGCATAGTTAATTGCGTACCCGGTTCTCCAATAGACTGAGCAGCAATAATTCCCACGGCCTCACCTTGGTTTACTTGGGTACCTCGTGAAAGATCCCGGCCATAACAGGCTGCACATATTCCATCTTCGATTGCACAGGTCAGCGGTGACCTGATTAACATTGAGACTACACCACCATCTTCTATATGGTCGGCCTTCAATTCGTCGATCATCTCACCTTTGTTACACAAAACTTCATCTGTCCCAGGCTTTATTACGTCCTCAGCCGCAACACGTCCTAAAATACGCTCTGCTAAAGATGAGATAACTTCACCATCGTTCACAGCAGCTCGAGCGGTAATGGAACGCTCTGTTCCACAATCATGACTGCGGACTATACAGTCTTGTGCCACATCAACCAAGCGACGGGTCAAATAACCAGAGTTTGCAGTTTTTAAGGCCGTATCAGACAGACCCTTACGGGCGCCGTGTGTCGAGTTAAAATACTCAAGAACAGTGAGACCTTCTTTAAAATTTGAGATAATCGGCGTCTCAATGATATCTCCATTGGGTTTCGCCATCAAACCGCGCATCCCCCCCAGTTGTTTCATCTGGGTCACGGAACCACGCGCTTTGGAATGCGCCATCATATATACTGAGTTGGGTTCCATTTCAGAACCATCCTCATCATATTTAACAGATGCAATTGCATCCATCATAGAGTCAGTTACTTGGTCGTTACAATTTGACCAAGCGTCTATTACTTTATTGTACTTCTCACCCTGCGTTATCAGGCCGTCCATGTACTGCCGTTCAAACTCTTTAACTTGAGCGCGCACTCCATCAACAATAGTCCACTTGTCATCTGGAATAAGCATATCATCTTTACCAAATGATATTCCTGCCCGAAACGCTTCACGGAAACCAATAGTCATTACTTGATCGCAAAAAATAACAGATTCTTTCTGACCACAGTAGCGGTATACTGTGTCAATAATCTGCTGTACTTCACCCTTTTTTAAAAGGCGGTTAACCAGCTTAAAAGGTGCTTTCGCATTTGTTGGCAGCAGAGCACCTAACCGCACCCGGCCGGGTGTAGTTTCGAAACGCTCCATAACCTCATTTCCTTCATGATCGACCTGAAGTATTCGTGCTGTGATTTTTGCATGAAGGTGAACAACCCCCGCATCAAGTGCATGCTGAACTTCATCAACAGAGCCAAAAATCATGCCTTCGCCCTTCATACCTTTACGCATGAGGGAAGTATAATAAAGACCTAAAATCATATCTTGCGATGGTACTATAATTGGCGCGCCGTTAGCGGGCGACAAAACGTTATTAGTAGACATCATCAAAACCCTGCACTCGAGCTGAGCTTCAAGACTCAGTGGAACATGGACAGCCATCTGATCTCCGTCAAAATCAGCATTAAAGGCCGAGCAAACCAAGGGGTGGAGCTGAATAGCTTTACCTTCGATTAGAACGGGTTCAAACGCCTGTATGCCTAACCTGTGCAAAGTAGGTGCACGGTTCAGCATCACTGGATGCTCACGGATTACCTCATCCAAAATATCCCAAACCTCAGGACGTTCTTTCTCAACTAATTTTTTCGCCTGCTTTACAGTTGAAGATAAGCCCTTGGCTTCCAGCCTACTGTAGATAAAAGGCTTAAACAGCTCTAGTGCCATCTTCTTTGGCAACCCACATTGATGCAGTTTCAGTTCAGGCCCTGTCACAATCACCGACCGACCCGAAAAATCTACGCGTTTACCTAAAAGGTTTTGGCGAAAGCGTCCTTGCTTACCCTTCAGCATATCTGAAAGAGACTTCAATGGGCGTTTGTTTTGACCAGTAATTACCCTGCCACGACGTCCATTATCAAATAAAGCATCGACAGATTCTTGTAACATCCGCTTTTCATTGCGAACAATAATATCTGGTGCCCTTAACTCGATTAGCCGTTTCAAACGGTTATTACGATTAATAACTCGGCGATAAAGGTCATTGAGATCTGACGTTGCAAAACGACCACCATCCAACGGAACTAACGGTCTTAACTCTGGCGGTATTACAGGAATAACAGTAAGGATCATCCACTCTGGACGGTTGCCAGATTCAATGAAACTCTCAACAATCTTTAAACGCTTTATAATTTTCTTTGGCTTCAATTCGCCTGTAGCTTCAGCCAGATCAGCACGCAACTGATCCGCTTCTCCATCTAAGTCAATCAAAGACAACATTTCACGAATAGCCTCAGCACCAATATTTGCTGTGAAAGCGTCCATCCCATATATATCCTGGGCATCAAGAAATTCTTCCTCATTCATCAACTGGCCATAAATTAAGTCAGTTAAACCGGGCTCAATTACAACGTAATTTTCAAAATATAATATACGTTCAAGATCACGCAATGTCATGTCTAGCATTAGTCCTATGCGAGACGGAAGTGACTTCAAAAACCAGATGTGAGCAACAGGACTTGCTAATTCAATGTGACCCATGCGTTCACGACGCACTTTTTGCAATGTAACTTCAACTCCACATTTCTCACAGACAACGCCTCGATATTTCATGCGCTTGTATTTTCCACACAGGCACTCATAATCTTTTATTGGTCCAAAAATGCGTGCACAAAAGAGACCATCACGTTCTGGCTTGAAAGTACGGTAATTTATCGTTTCTGGCTTTTTAATTTCGCCAAATGACCATGACAAAATTCGTTCCGGACTTGCTAGAGAAACTTTAATTTCATCAAATGCTTTTGGTGGCGTGATTGGATTAAACGGGTTGGTTGATAATTCCTGGTTCATTTTAAATTCCTTTAAATCATAGGGAAGAGCGGTGGAAGTAGATTACTTTATTATTAACAATCTACTCATCCACCTCCGCATCCAGGAGTTCCATATTTAGACCAAGGCCACGAACTTCTTTAACGAGAACATTGAACGATTCTGGAATTCCCGCTTCAAAATTATCCTCACCTTTTACAATACTTTCATAGACTTTAGTCCGCCCGGCAACATCGTCAGATTTGACAGTCAGCATTTCCTGAAGTGTATAAGCCGCCCCATATGCCTCTAATGCCCAAACTTCCATTTCTCCAAAACGCTGGCCACCAAACTGTGCCTTACCGCCCAGTGGTTGCTGAGTAACCAAAGAGTATGGCCCAGTAGAACGAGCGTGAATTTTGTCGTCTACAAGATGGTGCAATTTAAGCAGGTATTTTATCCCAACAGTCACTGGTCGAGCAAATTGCTCACCTGTACGACCATCGAAGAGGACTGATTGCCCACTTTCACTAAATCCAGCTCGCCGTAGAGCGTCATTAACATCGGCCTCCTTGGCACCGTCAAAAACTGGCGTAGCAATGGGCACACCGTTAATCACATTGCCCGCAGACTCTATTAATGAGGGCTCGTCCATCGCCTCAATACCTTCAGCGTATACGTCGTCACCATAAGCAATCCGCATAGCGTCTCGTACGGGAGTTAAATCACCAGATCGGCGATACTCGCCTAAGGCTTCGTCAATCTGAATGCCCAAACCACGTGCGGCCCAACCCATATGGGTTTCAAGTATCTGACCAACATTCATTCGTGAAGGTACACCTAAAGGGTTCAACACGAAATCAACGGGAGTACCATCACTCAAGAAAGGCATATCCTCCATCGGAACAACTTTGGAAATCACTCCTTTATTGCCGTGACGACCAGCCATTTTGTCGCCTGGTTGCAGTTTACGTTTCACCGCTACAAAAACTTTAACCATTTTCATAACGCCTGGGGGTAAATCATCACCCCGACGCACCTTTTCAACTTTATCTTCAAAGCGCGCGTCTAGAGTACGTTTTTGAGCCTCGTATTGTTCATGCAATGCTTCGATGGTTTGAGCATCAGTCTCTTCTTTCATTGCAAACTGCCACCAATGGCTTCGCGGAGTATCGTCTAGGATCTCTTGCGTAATGAGTTTGCCCTTGGTGCCCTTTGGACCATTAACAGAGTCCTTACCTTGCATCATACTACGTAGGCGAGCATAAATATTACGGTCAAGAATGGTTAGCTCATCATCTCGATCACGAGCCAGCCTCTCAACTTCCTCGCGCTCTATCTGCAATGCACGTTCATCTTTTTCAACGCCATGTCTATTAAAAACGCGGACCTCAACAATCGTACCATAATCACCTGGAGGAAGTCGTAATGATGTATCACGTACATCTGATGCCTTCTCACCAAATATGGCCCGGAGAAGCTTTTCCTCCGGAGTCATTGGACTTTCGCCCTTTGGAGTAATTTTACCAACCAATATATCCGATGGACCAACCTCTGCACCGATATATACAATGCCAGCTTCATCTAAATTTCGTAAAGCTTCTTCGCCCACATTTGGGATGTCTCGAGTGATCTCTTCTGGACCTAGTTTAGTATCGCGGGCTGCCACTTCAAACTCTTCAATATGAACAGAAGTAAAGACATCATCACGCACAATGCGTTCAGAAATAAGGATACTATCTTCATAGTTATAACCATTCCATGGCATAAAGGCGACCACTACATTTTTGCCTAATGCAAGCTCACCAATGTCAGTAGAAGGACCATCTGCAACAACTTCACCTTTGGTTATATGGTCTCCGACCTTCACCAAAGGACGTTGATTAATACATGTATTTTGATTTGAACGTTGGAACTTCCGCATCCTGTAGATATCAACACCAGCGTCTCCAAGCTCTAGGTCTTCGGTGGCCCGAATAACTATCCGCTGTGCGTCTACTTGGTCGATGATCCCACCCCGTTTAGCTACGATGGCTGCACCAGAGTCACGAGCTACAACCTCCTCGATTCCAGTGCCAACTAGTGGCGCTTCAGCCTTAAGAAGTGGTACCGCTTGTCGTTGCATGTTAGAGCCCATCAGTGCTCTATTTGCATCGTCGTTTTCAAGAAATGGTATCAAGGAGGCTGCAACGGAAACTAACTGCTTTGGTGAAACATCAATCAAGTCTACCGAGTCAGACTGTGCCAACGTATAATCACCATTTTGACGAGTTGAGACTAAGTCATTTTGAAACTTGCCGTCTTTATCGAGAGCGGCATTTGCTTGTGCCACAGTGTGCCTCATCTCTTCGGTAGCTGACATATATTGCACATCGTCGGTTACCTTACCATCTACAACTTTGCGATATGGCGTTTCAATGAAACCATATTTATTTACGCGAGCGAAAGTCGCCAACGAATTAATTAGGCCGATATTTGGTCCTTCTGGTGTTTCAATCGGACACATCCGACCGTAATGCGTTGCGTGAACATCACGAACTTCAAAACCAGCTCTTTCTCGCGTCAAACCACCAGGTCCAAGCGCAGAGAGTCGACGCTTGTGGGTCACCTCTGACAATGGATTAGTTTGATCCATAAACTGGGATAATTGACTTGATCCAAAGAACTCTCGCACCGCAGCGGCAGCTGGTTTCGCATTGATCAAATCTTGTGGCATCACTGTATCAATTTCAACAGACGACATCCGTTCCTTGATAGCTCGCTCCATGCGTAATAGACCAACTCGGTATTGGTTTTCCATCAACTCGCCCACTGAACGCACACGCCGGTTACCCAAATGGTCAATATCGTCAATATCTCCCTTACCATCACGCAAATCAACTAAGGCTTTTATGCATGATACAATATCTTCTCGGCGCAAGGTACGAACAGTGTCTTCTGCATCCAAATCGAGACGCATGTTCATTTTTACTCTACCCACGGCAGATAAATCATACCGATCACCATCAAAGAAAAGTGTATCAAATAATCCAGCAGCTGCGTCTACTGTAGGCGGCTCACCGGGGCGCATTACACGATAAATATCCATCAAAGCTGTATCACGGGACATATTTTTGTCAGCAGCCATTGTATTACGCATGTAGGCGCCAACGTTCACATTGTCGATATCGAGGACAGGAATATTTGTGATACCGGCATCTAATAATTCCTTTACAGAACCACCAATGGCTTCACCCTCTTTGTCTAACTCCCAAGTCAACTCATCGCCAGCTTCTACGTAAATAGCGCCGGTCTCTTCATTAATTATATCTTTGGCAACAAATTTACCCAAAATTTGATCAAACGGAACCAGCAAATTTGACACACTGCCCTCGTCAATCAACTTTTTGACAGCACGAGGTGTTATTTTTTTACCAGCTTCGGCAATAACCTTACCTGTTTTAGAATCTACCAGATCAAACAGTGGCCGCGTACCCCGCACACGCTCTGGAAAGAACTTAGTTACCCAGCCGCCGTCTTTCTTGAACGCGTAGTCAACCGTTTCGTAATAGGCGTCCATTATTCCTTCTTGGTCAAAACCCAATGCATATAATAGAGTCGTTACTGGCAACTTACGACGACGGTCGATCCGAGCATAAACTACGTCCTTAGCGTCAAACTCAAAGTCTAACCAGGAGCCACGATATGGAATTATACGACAAGCAAAAAGCAACTTTCCAGAAGAATGTGATTTACCTTTATCATGGTCAAAAAATACCCCTGGAGAACGATGCATCTGCGAAACAATAACGCGCTCGGTACCATTCACAACAAACGTCCCGTTTGGTGTCATTAAAGGCATGTCACCCATAAATACGTCTTGCTCTTTAATATCTTTTACAGATTTTGCCCCGGTATCCTCATCTGTATCAAAAACAATTAATCTCAGAGTCACTTTAAGCGGCGCCGCATAGGTCATATCACGCTGCTGGCATTCCTCAACATCATATTTAGGTTTCTCTAAGTCGTATTTAACAAACTCTAACACAGCTGACTCGTTAAAATCCTTGATTGGAAAAACAGACTGGAAAACCCCTTTAATTCCTTCACCATCAAGAGGCTCAAGCGTATCGCCAGATTTTAAGAATAAATCATAAGAGGATTTTTGTACCTCAATTAAGTTGGGCATCTCTAAGACTTCACGGATTTTTCCGTAATATTTGCGCAAACGTTTTTGACCTAGGAATGAGTTAGCCATGCGTTACGTAACCTTTCATCTCGACCGCCACACTGCTGTTGGGGACCAGCAGAGTGAACATCTGAGAAAGGGTTTTGGTTCGGCCTATTCCAGAATATCGTCCCAAAGATATCCGCCCGACCTATGAACCTACCCAGAAAGAAACCCACTGTGGGCCCCTATCAGGAGAGGTATTGTAATTCCGAAAAGAGGCCTTCAAATAAGTACCACAAAGACGGGAAAAGCTGGGGGCCCATAAAGCCCCCAGCCAAGATCAATACTGTTTAAAAATTACTTTACCTCAACTTCGGCGCCAGCGGCCTCCAACTTAGCCTTTATGTCGTCAGCTTCAGCTTTATCGACGCCCTCTTTGACGGCCTTGCCGCCGGCGTCAACTAAATCTTTAGCCTCTTTAAGACCCAGCCCAGTAATCGCGCGAACCTCTTTTATGACATTAATTTTCGATGCGCCAGCAGCAACAAGAATTACGTTAAATTCTGTTTGCTCTTCAGCAGCGCCGCCACCATCTGCTGGGCCAGCTACCATCACAGCTCCACCAGCTGCCGGTTCGATTCCATACTCGTCCTTGAGTATAGTTTTTAATTCTTGTGCTTCCAGCAATGTAAGACCAACAATGTCTTTTGCAAGTTTTTTAAGATCAGCCATTTTCGACTCTTTCTAATTTTTTAAATGTGTCCCGACGAGGGCTTTAAACCCACGAAAGTGTTTCAATTGCTTACGCGGCCTTTTCTTCGATAGTCGCGATAATACCCGCGATATTACTTGCAGGCGCGCCAATGGCACCGGCTAGGTTGCTTGCAGGAGCAACGACACAGCCAACAATAGAAGAAATTAACTCTTCTCGGCTCGGCATCGACGCAACAGCTTTTACACCAGCAGGGTCCAATTCGTTTTCACCCATAGCACCACCAAGTATATCCAGTTTTGGATTTACCTTTGAGTACTCCTGAACCACTTTGGCAGCTGCCACAGGGTCTTCGGAATAGGCAAGAACGGTCATACCCGTTAGATAATCAGCTATGCTTGCGCAAGGCTTTCCATCTAGGGCAATTTTGGCGAGCCTGTTTTTGGCAACACGCACGAACCCACCCGCCTCACGCATTTGCGCGCGCAGGTCCTGCATCTCAGCAACTGTCATACCCTCGTAGCGGCTAACCACCACAACGCCAGAGCTTTCAAAGATTTGACCGAGGTCTTCGACCAATTTCTCTTTCTGGGCTCTATCCACAGTTTCACTCCAATTTATGAGGGTCCATTATGTCCCCTCGGCTCAGTTTAGCAGTGGTTACCCACCACGCTTGAGTCCACGATACGAGACTAATGGAAAAATTCCCCAAAAACATTTCGGGATATCAGACCGTTATCTCCATCTCAGGCAGGAAATTAAGTCTTGGAGACCCCCACCTTCTCGGACAGAACAATAGCCCCGCCAGGTTGTGCCGGAGTATCTCGATAGCATGTAGGGGATTCGTTTCATTTGAGCAAGAGCCTAAAACGATTACTATTTTGTAAATTTAAAGCCAGCCGGCCTGAACTCAAAAATTAGTTTAGTTAGACAAACTTTTGAACAATAATTTTTTGCCTTATATGACTTAAACCAAAAAAAGTGGGCCCTAGGGCCCACTTTTTCACACTTAATGTCTAGTGTCTCAATCTCCAGTGGCGCTGTCTACATTAATAGTAACACTCGGACCCATCGTTGAGCTGACCGCTATTTTCTTCATGTAAGCACCTTTTGAGCCAGTCGGCCTAGCCTTCGCAACTGCGTCAACAAAAGAACGAATATTCGCAATTAACTTAGCTTCGTCAAAAGACACTTTGCCAATTCCTGCATGCAATACACCCGCTTTTTCAACTTTAAACTGGACCTGTCCACCCTTCAAAGCCTCAACAGCCTCTTTTATGTCCATCGTCACTGTACCAATTTTTGGGTTAGGCATGAGATTGCGTGGGCCCAAAACTTTGCCTAGACGGCCAACAATAGGCATCATGTCAGGTGTTGCTATACAACGATCAAAGTCAATCTTACCACCTTGAACAATTTCCATCAAATCTTCTGCGCCCACTATATCAGCTCCAGCCGCTTGCGCCTCTTCTGCCTTAGGACCACGAGCAAAAACGGCTACGCGCACAGATTTTCCTGTTCCATTTGGAAGGTTAACCGTCCCACGAACCATTTGGTCAGCATGTCTTGGATCAACGCCAAGGTTCATAGCAATCTCGACTGTTTCATCAAACTTTGCTTTTGAATTACCTTTGATGAGTGCAACCGCATCCTCCACAGATACGTTGGCTTTTTCAGCGAATGCAGCTCTGGCTTCAGTAGTTCTTTTTCCATATTTAGCCATATTATTTCACCTCAATACCCATAGACCGAGCTGAGCCCAGTATAATTTTCATCGCGCCATCTATATCGTTGGCGTTCAAGTCCTTCATTTTAGCTTCAGCAATTTCCTTGACCTGCGCCACGGTGACATTTGCCACGACTTCACGGCCTGGTAGTTCGGCACCACGAGGACGGTTGCGCTTGCCTACAGGCTTAAGTCCAGCTGCCTTCTTTAGGTAATAGGATGCCGGTGGTGTCTTAATATCCATAGAAAAAGACTTGTCTTGATAGTAAGTAATTGCTGTCGGGCAGGGAGCACCAGGCTCCATATCTGCTGTTTTAGCGTTAAAAGCTTTGCAGAACTCCATGATATTTATTCCACGTTGGCCTAAAGCAGGCCCCACTGGTGGGGACGGATTTGCAGCACCCGCTGGGATTTGCAATTTCATAGTACCGGCGATTTTTTTAGCCATTTTGCCTTCTCCTTTTCAAACACCCGTTAATCGCGATTAGCGGGCTAAGTTGATGTGGTTCGGATCATCACGCGTAATGACAGCCTCCCACAGACCCATTTGGGTTATTTACGCAAAATGCGCGTTAATCAGACTTGCTTAGAAACTTGAGTAAATTCCAATTCGACAGGGGTGGCCCGCCCAAAGATGGATACAGTAACCTTCAAACGCTGATGGTCTTCATCAACTTCCTCAACATTTCCATCAAATCCTTCAAAGTGACCCCCATTAATTTTTACTTGCTCTCCAATTTCGAAGTGAATCAATGTTCGGGGAGATTCTTCCCCCTCCTGAACACGGTTGAGAATTTGGTTTACTTCAGCATCTCGCATTGGCATCGGGCGACCCTGTGGGCCTAAAAATCCTGTAACTCGGTTAATAGAAATTATTAGGTGATAACCTTCATCAGACATCTCCATTCGAACAAGTACGTATCCTGGCATAAAGCGTCGCTCAGTTGTAACTTTTTTGCCACGACGAACCTCGATCACTTCCTCAGTAGGAACTAATACTTCCTCAATCTGCTCCTCCATGCCCGCATCGATTACCGATTGGCGAATGGTCTCTGCAATCTTTTTTTCGTAATTCGAAAGGACACTTACCGAATACCATCTTTTTGCCATTTTATGGGCCTTCACCTTACTCAGGGTTACCCCTGATATACGTCTAGTATCGCCTAGGGCGCCTAATCAAACGAACGTGTAACCGAATCGGACCACGCGCATTACTTGTTGTTCAGCGGGTTACCCGCCTAGCGCTCCGTTTTCAAGAGGCACCGTACAGTCGCTTAGAACAAACCCAAAACAGAGCGCAAACCAAGACGAATCACAGCATCGATCCCTGAAAAAAATAATGCAGCGATTATAGCTAACAAAAGAACCATAGCTGTGGTGATTAGAACTTCACGGCGAGTTGGCCACACAACTTTAGTAATTTCAGCACGTGTCTGCTGAATAAATTGAAACGGGTTAATTCTCGCCATAGTCTCTCTCTTAACAGGATTACTTTATTGGAGATACGCTGTGTTTTAGTTAGTTACAACCCTAACAAGGTATACACTCAAACTTAACAGACCCCCACTAATTTTGAAGCACTCTAACAAGCAACATCCATTTGGTATTAAAGCTACTACACCCATTAAACCAACTTAGTATTTAAACAAATCCAGTATTCCGATAATAATGAAGCTTCTGTCGGCCACTAAATTACATATAGCTGCAGCGCTGGCCGGAATGCATATTTGATATGATGATTTTTCGAATAAGAGAGATATAATATTCTACCCAGGATTGGCGATGACCTACTCTCCCACAGCTTAAGCTGCAGTACCATCGGCGCAACCATGCTTAACTGCCGAGTTCGGGATGGGATCGGGTGTTTCATTGGCGCTATGATCACCAAACCAAG
>JAFMEA010000038.1 GCA_017856985.1 Planktomarina sp. | reverse complement strand
GGCGGGTAATAAACTCATCAGTAAACAGGGCCAATTGCTTAATATCCACTGGACCTGAAATCACAACATCAGTCACCCTGTCTCGCCAAAACCCACGCCTCACACTAGGGTCATCCGCATCATTGGGAAATTGTGATGCAACTGAATCAACGGCTATTTGGGCATCATCAGTACCACGGGCCATATCCCAGCCAGGTTCAAATTCCATTAAAATTTTAGCCCGGCCCTCCGATGACGTGGCGGTAGTGCTAGTAACACCCTCCACGCCGAGTAAGGACAGCTCCACAACTTGAACAATAGCCCGGTCCACGTCTTCCGGACCAGCACCGTCCCAACGAACACTGACTGTTACATTATCGATAACCACGTCAGGAAAGAACTGTGCTCTCATTTGTGGGAACGAAACAACTCCCGCCATCAGCATGACTAATAAAAAAAGATTGGCCGCCGTGCGATGGCGGGTCATGTAGGATAAAATTCCACTAGTTGTTTTCGCCATAACTAACATGAATTATCCTCCCATCCGACTTTCTAGCCGCTCTACCATTTCACTTGGCACTTCTGGCTGCGCTAACTGATTTAACATACGTTTTTTAACTGCTTTCGGTATCCGCTTATTTGCTTCTAAAAAGGCAATTAGTTTAGCACGGCGCTCAGGGTCTAGCTTCACCATCGCTGGCGCCTCAGGCTCTTCACTCCCATCTGCCACGATTACCCGTACTTTGATGCCACTTCCCAGCACTGGAGAACGTTCAGCAACAACTTTCGCATCTCGCAACTCTCGTGACCGCACCAAGACATCATTACCTTGCCGACGCACAAGCGTCACTTCTGCTTCTGTCAGACGTTCATCCTCACCAACGACAAGAACTTTATTATTTCCGCTCAGCGCAGAAGCAGGTAACTTTGCAACCCAATTCAAGGGAGGTTCTGTAATATCAACAGTAACAAAGTCACCTGGTCGCAGACTTTTGACATCCGCAAGGCTAGCAAACAATAGGCGACCACTCAGACCTTCCCCTACTACTGCGGCCTCTCGGGTTAACACACCCGTCGTCTTCATCTTAGCGCCTAAAACATCAAGGGTTACAGAAATTTTTGAGGTCCTTAAAACACCATCATCATCTAACAAACGTTGATGCTGTGAGGTACTAACACGAAATGCAACTTCTAAAGCCAACGGGTCAACGAGCTGGCCTATGCGTTCATTATTTGCTACAGTTCCACCCTTAACCACAACGACATTTGCTAATGAGCCGGAAAATGTAGCTCGGAGAACTGTGTCCCGTAAATTTCGTTCAGCTTCTGTCAAAGAAATGCCTACGCGTAGCACCCTCGCTTCTGTTTTGTTGAGGCGCGCTTCAGCGGCTTGAAAGGATTGCCGTCTTGTCAGAATAGCTTGATTTGCGGACGATACCGCAAACTCTGCTGTTTCTACCGAAGCTTCTGTTCCCACGCCACGCTCGACCAAATCATTTTGTCGCTTTAACGCTTTCAGCCGCAACGCAGCTTGTTGTCTGGCGGCAGATACTTCATCTCTTGCCAACTCAAGCGCACGGGTTGCCTCACGTAAATCTGCCTGGGCATCGGCCATATCTGCTCGAACTAGGGCTAACGCTGTATCAGCGTTAGATGGATCAATCCGCAGTATAATGTCTCCCTCACTAACCTGTCCCCCATTTTGGAAGTCTGGATGCAGTTCAATAACGGTTCCACCCACTGCGGCGCGAATATCCAAACTGCGTTGGCTTTGGACCTCTCCAAAAACTTGTAAAATAGGAGTCTGTTGCCCAGCCTCAAACGGAACAACATTTACAGCAAAAATTCGTTCGCGCGGTCCGCCTCCTCGGCGTTGACCGTCATCTTTGTTTTCTATGGCTGAGCGAACCATTGAAAAAGCAAAGGCAAATAGAGCCAACGTTGCTCCTAACAAAAACAATCCCGTTAAACTCTTGCGTAAAAAGCGCATAAATGATTCCTATCGTTCTTTAGTCTACATAGTGCGAACATTCCGTCCGTCACCTTCTATACGCATCAGTTAGTCATTTTCGACGCAAATGTTCATCAAGTCGAGGCAATAATTCTACAAAGTTGCAGGGTTTGTGGCGGATATCCAGTTGATTCACTAAAATTTCATCCCATGCATCTTTGCAGGCGCTGGGGCTACCAGGTAAAGCAAACATAAACGTGCCTTTAGCTACACCCCCTGTAGCTCGGCTTTGAATAGCAGAAGTACCAATTTTTTTCATTGAAATAAGTGTAAAAAATGCTCCAAAAGCGTCTATTTCTTTTTCATAGACATCACGATGCGCTTCAACTGTAACGTCTCTTCCTGTAAGTCCCGTACCGCCAGTAGAAATCACGACATCAACACTCTTATCCGCCACCCATCTATTAAGTGTAGAAACAATAGCAAATCTATCGTCCTGCAAAATTTCTCTTGCAACAAGTATATGCCCTGCATCTTTCACACGGGCCTCCAAGATATCGCCAGACTTATCTTCGTCCAAACTTCTGGTATCAGAAACGGTAAGGAGGGCTATCTTCACAGGCACAAATTTTTCTATTGGATCAGTCTTAACCATTAACTTTCCTTACTAGGCCGGCTTCGTAGCCAAGATTGTAATTCTAATAAATCCTGCCATGCTTGCTTTTTGCGCAAAGGTTGTCGCAATAGGGTCCGGGGATGTACCATCGGCAATACAGGTAAATTAAATCCCTCCTGCCACTGCCCGCGAAAATTGTTGACTCCACGCTTACCTAACACGGAAACACAACTCGTATTTCCCATACAAATCAAAACTTCTGGGTTCACAAGTTCTACGTGACGACGCGCAAAAGGCGTCATCATATCGATTTCAAGTTTTTGAGGATCTCGGTCTTGTGGCGGACGCCAGGGAATAACAGTGGCAATGTAGGTATTTTCTTGGCGACTCAGACCAATTGCAGATAGCATTTTATCAAGTAAGAACCCCTCGGGACCCACAAAGGGTTTTGCCTCCAAGTCTTCTTCACGGCCTGGCGCTTCGCCAAAAATCATCACGCGAGCACTTGGAATACCATCGCTAAAAACTAAGTTTCGGGCGCCGCGTTGTAAATCACAATAGCCAAAATCATTGATGGCTTGTTGAAGCTCAGGCAAGTTTTTAGAAGCAGTAGATGCTTGCTTTGCCAAAACGATTGGATCTGTTTTGTTCAAAATAATAGACGAGTTAACCTGCACTATTTTGGAGTTTTTTTTAAGATTTTCTACAGGTAAAGCGTAGCGATCTATTGGTAGATCGCCAATAGCATCGGACGCGCCCATTTCAGCCTGCCACTCCAGTGCAGCCCGTGCCACATGCCAATCTAATTCGTCCATTTGAAGAACTTAAACTGATCTTCGTGCAAGGTAAATAAAACAAATACACGTGAAGTTTAATAACCGGACTAAAACTTATCCAAATAATTCCATGGTAACTGGATGACAGCCCTTGCCGTAAGCCAGAAGGCTTTATATAGAGCTCCAATCAGAGAGGTATGCATGCGGCTTCAGCATCTTTTAGGAATAGAATACCTTACCCCACAGCAAATTAATACAATTTTGGATTTGGCAGATCATTATGCCAACAAAAATCGAACCGATTCCCGTAACAGCAATGTTCTATCAGGCTGCACCCAGGTAAACATGTTCTTTGAAAACTCTACGAGAACTCAAGCCAGCTTTGAAATAGCAGGTAAGCGATTGGGTGCAGATGTGATGAACATGTCTATGGAGGCCAGCTCGGTAAAAAAGGGCGAAACTTTAGTTGATACAGCATTAACCCTAAATGCTATGCATCCGGATCTGTTGGTTGTAAGACACCCCCACTCAGGTGCTGTTGACCTACTAGCGCAGAAAGTAAATTGTGCTGTCATAAACGCTGGCGACGGACGGCATGAGCACCCCACACAGGCTTTGTTGGATGCCCTAACAATTCGGCGTTCAAAAGGTAGATTACACCGTTTAAATATCGCGATTTGTGGTGATATAGCCCACAGTCGCGTTGCACGTTCCAATATCATTTTATTGGGGAAAATGGAAAATCGTTTGCGGCTTGTAGGCCCCGCAACCCTAATGCCAACAGGCATAGATGAGTTTGGGGCTGAAGTTTATCATGATATGCAAGAAGGTTTAAAAGATGTGGACGTTGTAATGATGCTACGTTTGCAACGTGAGCGCATGGATGGCGGGTTTATCCCCTCAGAGCGTGAGTACTATCATCGTTATGGTCTTGATGCAGGGAAATTAAGCTACGCCAAGCCTGATGCAATAGTCATGCACCCCGGCCCTATGAATCGTGGTATTGAAATTGATGGTGAGATTGCCGATGATCTGAGCCTTAGTGTCATTCAAGAACAAGTTGAAATGGGTGTAGCCGTCCGAATGGCCGCAATGGAAATCTTGATGCGTAATAGCAGGCAGAATAAAAAAGAGGCGAATGAATGAGATCAAAGAGTATGACCAATCACAGAAAGAATTATTTTTCAAAATGAAAGAGCCCAGCGATCCTCGTATGTCTGGCAAAATTGCATTCTACGCACTTATCTTCATCGCAGCACTTGTCTGCCTTATGATTTGGGTTGCATGATGAAAGCTTTCCGTATCGCCAACGTCCACCTTATTGATCCAGAAAAGAAAATTGGAGAGGTTGGAAGCATTACCGTCAAAGACGGTTTAATTTCTGCCGATGATCCCAATGTACCCACCATAGATGGCCACGGTAAATATTTGGCGCCCGGAATTATTGATATTGGTACTAAAGTCTGTGAACCAGGTGAACGGCATAAAGAAAGTTTTCGCTCGGCCGGGATTGCAGCTGCTGCCGGTGGGGTAACGACATTAGTTACAAGGCCCGACACCAAACCCGCTATCGACAGCCCAGAAACTCTTGAATTTGCATCAAGGAGGGCACTGGCTGCTTGCATCGTCAATACCTATCAAATGGCAGCATTGACTAAAGGAAGGTTAGGTCGGGAAATGACCGAGATTAGCTTTCTGCAAGATGCAGGCGCAGTTGCGTTCACCGATTGTGATGCAGTTGTATCTGATACAAAAGTGCTATCACGCGCCTTCACATACGCGTGCCAACTTGGCGCCATAGTTATTGGCCACCCGCAGGATCCAGGCCTATCCAAAGGCGCATCTGCAACATCTGGAAAATTTGCCTCTTTGCGCGCCATTCCAGCCGTATCGCCGATGGCCGAAAGATTGGGCATTGAGCGCGATTTAGCGATGGTTGAAATGACAAACGTCAAATATCATGCCGATCAAATTTCCACAGCATTATCATTGCCAGCTTTAGAACAGGCCAAACAAAAAGGCTTAGACGTAACCGCTGGTGTCAGCATTCATCACTTAACTCTGAATGAGTTTGACGTGGCCGACTATCGTAGTTTTTTCAAGGTTAAGCCACCCCTGAGATCTGAAGTGGATAGACAGGCTATGGTCTCCGCATTGGCATCTGGTTTAATTGATATTATCAGCTCTATGCACACCCCCCAAGACGAAGAGTCCAAACGCCTGCCTTACGAGAAAGCCGCTTCTGGTGCTGTAGCTCTAGAAACTCTTTTGCCGGCTGCGTTGCGTCTATACCACGCCGAACAGCTGACCCTTCCGCAACTTTTCAGCGCGCTCTCACTTAATCCTGCAAAGCGATTTGGACTCCCCGGTGGCACATTAAAAAAAGGCGCCCCAGCCGATTTAGTACTTTTTGACCCTAACGTGCCATATATTTTAAATCGTTTCAAACTGAATTCAAAATCGAAAAATACGCCATTTGATGGTGAAAAAATGCAAGGAGTAGTTTTGGCAACTTTCGTTGCGGGCAAGAAAGTATATGAGCGATGACGCCAGAGCTAGTCACGCCACCAATAATTTTAGTACTTTGGACTTTGTTGGGCTATTTGTTAGGTTCCATACCTTTTGGTTCAATCGTTACACACGTCATGGGGCTGGGCGATTTACGCCAAATAGGTTCTGGAAATATCGGCGCCACGAACGTTTTGCGTACAGGCTCCAAACTTGGAGCCGGACTCACCCTTGCTGCAGATATTGGAAAAGCGGGGGCAACAGTGTTTTTAGCGCGTTACCTAGTCGCAGAAGATGCCGCTCAGTTGGCCGGGCTTGCGGCAATTCTCGGACATTGCTACCCTATTTGGCTGAAATTTCAGGGTGGTAAAGGCGTGGCTACGTTTTTTGGATTACTCTTTGTTTTAGCATGGCCAATTGGCTTAGCTGCCGGACTAGCTTGGCTAAGTACTGCAGCTTTATTTAAATATTCTAGCCTAGCCTCTCTTACAGCCGCGGCCGTTATACCAATAATTGTATTATTTTTTCCTTCAAATAACTTATTCTTGCTCAGCATTTCACTAATGGCGTTAATATTCTGGCGACATAAAGGAAATATTATCCGCTTACTAAACTCAACAGAGAGTAAAATTGGTCACAAGTAGCGTCATTAATAAATTTGATACCCCAGTGCAAATCACCCAAAAACAAAAAAATTATACCATCCGATTTAGCCGTATGAATAAAACTTAATAAGAATAATCTTCATAAATTTTGTTCAAATTGCCATGCCAATCACCATTAAAGCGGGCTAAAAGTGTGTCAGCTGGTGTCATTTCAGTTTCTAAAATATTAATTAAGGGGTCGAGGAATTGCGTTTCATCTTGAGCCAAACCGTTAACACTGCTGCGTGCCCGCGCCTTTAAACCTGCTTTGGAAACCTTAACAGCCTGGCGTGCTAACCCAATCATTTTAACGCCGTTTACTTCAGCCGCCAATCCGTCAACAGAAGCAGCAACGCGCAACGACTCTCGCGTGGCGGTATCCATCTCCTTCACCAAGTCCCATGCTGCGTCCAAAGAATTTTGATCATAAAGAAGTCCAACCCAAAATGCAGGTAAAGCACACAGGCTGCGCCAAGGCCCACCATCTGCACCACGCATCTCCATAATTTTTTTTATCCGCACCTCTGGAAAAATTGTTGTAAGATGATCTGCCCAATCACTGACTGTTGGCACTTCTCCAGGTAACGCCGGCAATCTTCCCTTTAAGAAGTCACGAAAAGACTGTCCTAACGCATTGATATATTTTCCATTGCGATAAACAAAATACATCGGAACATCTAAAGCATAATCGACATAGCGTTGAAATCCCATACCATCTTCAAAGACAAACGGCAGCATTCCAGTTCTATCTGCATCCAGATCTCGCCAAATTCGAGATCGCCAAGATTTATGTCCGATCACCTTCCCCTCAAAAAAGGGGGAATTTGCAAATAAGGCCGTGGCCACTGGCTGAAGGGCCAACGCCACCCTAAATTTTTTCACCATGTCTTTTTCTGATTTAAAATCCAAGTTTACTTGCACGGTACAAGTGCGGCGCATCATCGTCTGGCCCATGGAACCAACTTTATCCATATAGGCATCCATTAATTGATAGCGGCCCTTTGGCATTAGCTCAACATTTTCATGGGTCCATATAGGTGCAGCGCCTAAGCCGATGAAGCCAACCCCAATTTTATCAGCAATCTCACGAACTTCTTTTAGGTGTGTATTGACCTCGTTACAGGTCTCATGAACTGTTTCCAGCGGAACACCTGCCAGTTCTAAAGCTCCACCTGGTTCAAGACTAATATTAGCACCACCTTTGGTCAGGCCAATCAAGTAACCACTTTCTTCCAGTGGCTCCCAACCAAATCGATCCTTTAAGCCTAATAGAACTGAACGAATGGAGCGCTCGCCTTGATAAGGTAAAGGTTGTAATGTCTGCTTACAGAAACCAAATTTCTCATGTTCTGTACCAACCCGCCAATTCTCTTTGGTTTTGTTTCCACTCTCCAGATAGCCTGCAAGCTGATCAAAACTTTCGATAGGGCCACCACTTGATTGCGGAATAGACATTGTCTTCTCCTGTTGTGAGCCAGATGCTCTCATTTAGAAGTGGTAGTTAGTTTTTCTAAATCAAGGTCTAATTAATGAAGCTTTGCACGATCGCGTTGCCAAATAAGAAAAATATCTGGTTCTTTACCTTGTAAAGCCGCCTCAGCCTGAGAATAATTTATACCAGGCAATGCAACAAGAGCATCGAAAAGGGCATCTGTACCCTCAGCATCGCCCGGCACAGACAACATGCCATCAGGTCCATAAAATATCCATGTGACGTAACCTTTTACGTTTCGGTGCAGTTCTATCCGGTCCAATGAGTCAATCGAAATTGATGTTTCCGAACCCCCAAAAAGATAACTAACGCGCCGTTCATCAATTTCTAATACCCCTGGACCACCCCGACCATCTGGAAATTTAAAGCGCCGGTAAGCATCATGCCCAACTAAAAGACCAATAAGTAAAAAGACCCCACCCACAATTTTAGTGGTACCAAAACTACTAATTAGAATATATAACCCAGCCATAGTGATCATAGCTGACAGAATAAATCCTCGATAGTTCTGAAAGTAAGAAATTGCCTCTGGTCTCACAAAGCTCATTCCCAATCTCCCATATTAGATTGCCAAAGCGTCAACGCAGCTATTGCAGCTGTCTCAGCACGTAAAATTCTTGGACCAAGGGCCATCCTATGGACTTGGGCCATTTCTCCTAATCTTTTGCGTTCAGCAGTGCTAAACCCACCTTCTGGTCCTATCAAGATGGCCCAAGGACCAGGCGAGTGAGATAAATCTACTGTGTTGCCTGCAAAGGTTTCATCACAAAACATTATTTTACGGTCATCCCAAACATCCAAAACGTTTGAAAGCTTTTGTAAATCCAAAACAGACGGAACATAGGTTCCACCACATTGTTCGGCGGCCTCGACAGCTTGACTTTGCAGACTGTCCTGGCGAATGCGTTCCAAATTTGTAAAATCTGTTTTGATGGGCATAATTTGAGAGGCACCCATCTCGGTAGCTTTCTCAACGAGAAAATTACTCCGGGACTTTTTTAGGGGGGCAAACATCAGCCAAAGATCCGGGGGTAGCCGTAATGGCCTAGACATATTTCGACATCGCAAAATTCCACTTTTCCTACCCGCTTGAATAATTTCTGCAGACCATTCACCATCCACTCCATTAAATACTTCCAGTTTTTCACCCACCCCCTTTCGCATTACCCGAAAAAGATAATGTGATTGCTTGACTGTCAAAGGAACTGATTGCCCTGCCACCAATGGGTGATCTACATATAAACGAATTACTGAAGCCATGGGATCCAAGATATGCCTCATAATGGAAAACCACCAGAGGGTCAGGTTGCAGATGCAGAAAAAAATAATTGGGTTGACCTGTTAGCTCCCCTTTCAGTACGTCCATATTTACGTCTTTCTCGCTTAGATAGACCAATTGGCACTTGGCTTTTATATATTCCTTGCATCTGGGGCGTCCTCCTGGCGGCACTTCATGGCGGAAATTTACAACTTTGGGACGCCTGGTTAATTCTTGCATGTGGTCTTGGTGCCACTCTTATGCGAGGCGCAGGTTGCACGTGGAACGACATAACTGATCGAAATTTTGATGCACAGGTGGCTCGAACTAAGTCTCGACCTATCCCATCAGGACAAATCAGCGTAAAACAAGCTACCTTTTGGATGATGATTCAAGCCACCTGTGCTTTTGTCATTTTGATGACATTTGGTCCAACAGCAATTATTTTTGGTATCGGCAGCCTTGGCTTGGTAATCATTTATCCGTTTGCGAAGCGATTCACATGGTGGCCTCAAATCTTCTTAGGATTGGCTTTTAACTGGGGAGCATTGCTAGGCTGGGTTGCTCATAGTGGAAGCCTTGATTGGCCCGCTGTACTACTATACTTTAGTGGCATAGCATGGACCCTCTTTTACGATACAATTTACGCCCACCAAGACACAGATGATGATTCACTAATTGGTATAAAATCTACGGCCAGACTTTTTGGAGAAAAGACACCCCACTGGTTAATTATATTTCTGATTTTAAGTATTTTCTTAATGTTTAGCGCTCTCTTCATCACTAATCCGTCACAGTCGAACTCTCTAGTTATTGGTATGTTAGGTCCAGCGACTTTTGGACTTCATATGCTATGGCAGTTGACACGGCTAAACATAGAAAACAACGAAACCTTGTTGTTATTGTTTCGGGCCAATAGGGAGGCAGGACTATTACCAGTACTGTTTTTTGCCATCGCAAATATGCTATGATTGATCCTCGGTCAGTACCACAGTAAAACGATCCGGAAAGTTAAGGAAAACGAATGAGAGCCGTATCTGTAATAATCTCTGCAGCAGCTTTTTTAATAGCAGGTTTTGCAGCATATTTTATGGCAGGCATCACTGTTGGTTGGATTGAAGATATTTCAGCCAGAGCAGTTGAAAAACGGCTTGTGATGGAAGGCTTTGATTGGGCTAGCGTGCAGACCGATGGCCTTGAAGTAATCTTAGAAGGTGAGGCTCCATCAGAGGCAAGACGTTTTAATGCACTTGCAGCAGCAGGCGCTGTTGTAGAGGCCGCTCGAGTAATTGATAACTTTACAATTCAAGACAAAGGTCCGTTGATAGCACCAAAGTTTTCGGTGGAAATATTACGAAATGATACTGGTATTTCAATAATAGGACTGATCCCGACGTCTTCAGATAAGAAGGGTTTGGTCAAAAGAATTTCTACCATTGCGGATAATCTGCCAGTTGCAGATTTTTTGGAAACAGCAGACTATCCCGTACCAAAGAATTGGCCATCTGCAATTTCATTCTCACTATTAGCGCTTGAACGACTTGAGCGCTCAAAAATATCTGTTGGACAGGGTTGGGTTAAAATCGAAGCAATTGGAGATTCTCCAGAGCAAAAAGCCAAATTACGAGCAGAATTGGTTCGCCGTACTCCCTCAAATATTAGGTCACAAATTTTAATTAGCGCCCCACGCCCTGTAATCACACCATTTACACTTAGGTTTCGCATTAATGACCAAAGATCTCTATTTGACGCTTGTTCTGCAGGATCTACTGATGATGCAAATTTAATATTAAATGCAGCTAAGGCTTCAGGCTTTAATGGTTCACAAGTCTGTCGCCAAGGTCTTGGGTCGCCTTCTCCACAATGGGGCTATGCCGCAGCACTTGTCATTGGAGCTTTGGCAAAAATAGGTCAGGGTTCAGTCGCAATGAGCGATGCAGATGTAAGTCTGACAGCAATAGCGGGTACTGATCCTATCTTGTTCGAAAGAATTACTCGTCGGTTAGAGTCTGAGTTGCCCGATGTATTTGTATTGCAAAAAATGTTGTTGGTAGAAACAGATAATAAGGAAGGACAAGAACCACCCGCAATGGTCGCTACGCTATCACCAGAAGGACAAGTACAGGTTCGTGGGCCAGTTCTTGATGCTCTCGCGCAGAGCACACTCAAATCTTTTGCTTTTGCTACATTTGGAACCAAAGACGTACTTCTAGCAACCAAAATTCGAGAAACTTTACCAGCTGGCTGGTCGGTACGTACAATGGTTAGCCTTGCCGCATTAGGTGAACTTAACTCTGGACTCGTTGAAGTATCTCCAAATTTAATTTCAATATCTGGGCTCACCGGAGACAAAGCTACAAGTACTAAAATTTCACAAATCTTACTTGATCGAATAGGAAATTCTGCCTTGTTTGAATTGGATGTTACTTATCGCGAAGAGCTTGACCCACTTGCCCGTTTATTAGATAAAAATGAGTGCCTGCAAGAAGTTACTAATTTAGTTAAATCCAATAAAATTACTTTTGAACCCAGCTCCACAACGCTCGATACAAATAGCCAAAAAACAATTGCAGCAATTGCCGAAGTACTCAGCCAATGCGCTGAAGTTCAAATTGAAATAGGTGGGCATACGGATAGCCAGGGACGTGAAGAAATGAATTTAAATCTGAGCCAAAGCCGCGCCGATTCTGTGTTGAATGCACTTCGATCAGAAAAGGTAAAAATGAAAACTTTAACTTCTATCGGTTACGGTGAAACTACACCTATCGAAGATAATAAAACAGAAGAGGGTAGAGAAGCTAACCGTAGAATTGAGTTTCGCCTCATGAAAACTGTGACACCAGTTAAAGACTTATCCATAAAAGCTGAGGAGGCTAGCAATGAATAGAAGTGAGTTCATCATCACGACGGCAATTATTTTATTTGTGGCTTTTTGCGTTGGATGGTTTGCA
The DNA here is from genome assembly GCA_017856985.1 of Planktomarina sp. Lineage (GTDB taxonomy): Bacteria > Pseudomonadota > Alphaproteobacteria > Rhodobacterales > Rhodobacteraceae > Planktomarina > Planktomarina karensis. The sequence continues at coordinate 4,823 of JAFMEA010000038.1, read as the reverse complement.
AATTGGCTGGTGCATAGGTTCACCCGTCTAAGCCAATCCGATATTGGAGAGTTGGAAAAAATGTCTAAGTCATTGCATGACGCCGAGGAATTGAGAGATCAAGCCATCACCTACTTACAAACCCGAGAAACAGAAATGTCTTCACAGCTACTACAGACGGAAGCTGAACTGCGTGCTGCAATGGAAGGATTGCGTGACGCTAGGACAGAAGCCGAAGAGCTTAGAACTTATGTCGAGAAACGAAAACCAATTAACCCATCCGAGAATTAAAGTTATCCACCCACGATCCTAACTCGAATTCATCCTTAGCTCTTGGCTCCACCCATTTCCCTAAACCTTCCGATATTTCTTTTTTCCAGAAGGGTGCACGAGATTTGAGACAGTCCATGAGGAATTGTGCACCAGCAAAGGCATCCTGACGATGCGGCGCCGCTGTGGCAATCATCATTATAATTTCTTTAGGTTTCAAAGTCCCATGCCGATGAATTACAAGAGCGTCCTCCAATTCAAAGCGGTCAATAGCTAACTCAGTAAATTTTTGGAGTGCGATTTGGGTCATGGCCGGATAATGTTCAATAATCATATGATCTAAAGCGCCACTATCATTTCGGACTATACCAGTGAAGGTTACGATAGCTCCCGATGATTCTACTTTAGTACCAAAATTGGATATCTCTGCGGAAACATCAAAAGGTTTTTCCTGAATACAGACAGCCAATTTAGCCCCCTGTCATCGGAGGAAAAAACGCAACTTCGCATACATTTATTAATGGAGTGGTAAAATCACTAAGCTCTTGATCAACAGCAACTTTTATTTGTGAAAGATCTTTGAACGCCACACCGTATGCTGGATCTCGACTAATAAGCTGATCCACAAGTTGCGCGACAGTTAACGCATCAGTTTCAATAGTTTCTTTGCTGCGCCCTACCCGTTCACGCACCCAAGCAAAGTAGAGAATCTCAATTTGCATCGAAATCAATCACGCAAATATGGAAGCGCTTTTCGAAAATAATCCACCCCCGTGATCAAAGTAAGACTTGCCGCAATCCATAGTAAAATTACCCCTCCATACCAAACAAAATACATACCAGAATAGCAAAAACCAAAATCATTTGAAATCTCAGCATGACTCAATGGGTTTTTAGGCTCCAGAGAGATTCCTTGCTGCGCAGGTTCAATCTCAAGGCAAAATTCAAAAATTCCAACAGCAAAGAGTAATGCAATTGCAAGCATTTGTACTGTGGTTTTCCATTTAGCAAGTTTTGTTACCTGCAAGCTACTGGCCATGTCACCCATAAACTCTCGCAATCCTGATACAAAGATTTCTCGAAAGACGATAATTGCTGCAGGCAACAATATAAGTGGATTAAGCCCAAAGATACTTGTTAAAACTAATAGGGCGATTACGACCATCGCCTTGTCTGCAATGGGATCCAGCATCCTACCCAGTTTGCTTTCCTGCTTCCAAGCACGAGCTAAAAATCCATCTAGCCAGTCTGTTAAAGCCGCCCCCACAAATAATATTAGGGCAGCCCAATCTGCATAGGGGCGCGTAAAATACAAAAACATCAACGCAACCATTGGAGCGGCAATCAAACGGATGGTTGTCAAGATATTTGGTAGCGTCAACATGGTTATATATTTACCTCGGTTACAGAGAACGTGCCACCCTTAACAGCTATAATTTCAAAAATTTGAAAATTGAAATTCTTTTATCCTAAAAATTAATTAAAATTTCAGGTTTGAAAATGCTTGTATATTGTCTCTGCCATTAGATCAGAGACCCCATTGACCGCTTTTAAATCGACTAGATTTGCTCTCGCAACTGCTTTTCCGGATCCAAAATGTACTAACAGTGCCTTCTTTCGTTTAGGACCAACTCCTTCAATATCATCCAGCGGATTTTTCATATTGGCTTTTGCTCGCCTTGCCCGATGCGTTCCAATAGCAAATCGGTGTGCTTCATCACGCAAGCGTTGTACAAAGTACAAAACAGGATCATTTTGACGTAACACTAGGATTGGCTTCCCTGTTCTATGAAATTCTTCTTTTCCTGCATTACGATCAACGCCTTTAGCAATACCAATCATTGCTATATCGTGGACACCCCATTCTTCCATAATTATACGCACCGCACTGACCTGTCCAACTCCACCATCAATCAAAAGTAAATCAGGCCAGGCGTCAGATTTTCGTTCAGGATCTTCTTTTAGCAAACGTTTAAACCGCCGCCCTAAAACCTCTTTCATCATACCAAAGTCATCGCCCGGTGTGAGATCGTCACCCTTAATATTAAATTTCCGGTACTGTGATTTGATAAAGCCATCTGGCCCCGACACAATCATTCCCCCTACCGCATTCGTGCCCTGAATGTGACTGTTATCATAGACTTCAATACGACGTGGCGGTTCTAACAAATCAAAGGCATCCGCAAGCCCTTTTAGGAGCTTGATTTGAGTGGCAGATTCAGACATCCGACGCCCAAGACTTTCACGCGCGTTTCGAGTAGCCCCCGCCACTAATTCCACTTTTTCACCACGCATGGGGACCATAATATCAACTTTGCGTCCCTGCCTTTCAGTAAGAGCGTTAGCCATAAGGCCAAGGTCTTCAAGCTGATGCGACAAAAGTAATAAACTAGGTATCTCCTTGGTATCATAAAACTGTCCAATAAACGCCTCCAAAACTTCAGCCGTACCAACGTCAGGACCAACCCGTGGATAAAAATCTTGATTGCCCCAATTTTGATTGGAGCGAATGAAAAAAACTTGCACACAAGCCTGGCCACCCTCAAGATGCAAAGCGATTATATCTGCTTCGTTGACGCCACGCGGATTAATACCCTGATTAGTTTGCACTTGGGTTAAGGCCCGTATCCGGTCACGCAGCCCAGCAGCCTTCTCAAACTCCATAGCTTCCGAGGCCTCAGCCATCTGAGCGGCTAGATCTTCTTGGACATGAAAAGATTTTCCCTTTAAGAAATCATCAGCTTGATGAACTAAGCCTGCGTAATCCTCTTTACTTATTTTACCGCCACAAGGCCCTGAACACCGCTTGAGATGATAATTAAGACAGGGTCGATCACCAGAAGCCACCTCCTTATCACTACAAGAGCGCAGCAAGAAAACTTTTTGAAGTGTATTTAATGTACGGTTGACCGCCCCGACACTAGCAAAAGGGCCGTAGTAGCGTCCAGCCCTATCCTTGGATCCACGATGTTTTTCTATACGAGGAAAATCATGCTCAGTAGAAATAAAAATATACGGAAATGATTTATCATCACGAAGTAGAACATTATATTTAGGTTTTAATTGCTTGATTAAATTCTGTTCTAGCAACAATGCTTCAGTTTCAGTTTTTGTGGTGAGAAACATCATACTTGAAGTTTCTTTGATCATACGGCTAATACGAGCGGAATGCCCATGGGACCTTGTATAACTTGCAACACGGTTTTTTAGGTTACGTGCTTTTCCAACGTAAAGCACGCGACTCTCTAAATCCAACATCCGATATACACCCGGCGAGCTATCTAAGCGCGTGAGATAATCAGCAATTAATTCATGCCCTACCAAGGATGGAGATTTGTTTACCATAAAAGCTTTAGTGTTGAACGATTCTTAGAGTGCCTGCACTGAATTTTGACAGGTGGCAAGTACTAAACCATCCCCGCTACCTGTGTATAACTCTGGGGTCAAAGTTCAAAAATGTTAGCTTTTTCCAAGTTTTAGCTACTTTTTACCCCAACTTGCGGAAAATGTATAAATACTTAACTCTTTGTTTTATAACTAAAAAAAAATTTCATGCAATTCAAATACCTGAATTTACTTACTTTTTTTATTTTGAAAATCAGTAAAAGCTGCAGAGGTGCACAACTCCCAATTTATTTTATCCATCAAGTCCCAAAACATCAGGGGTTTGCCAACCAAGGTGCTGCCCCCCATCGACGCATAATAATTGTCCTGTGATCGCGGGTGCTTTCAAAAAATAACCTACCGCAGCTGTTATATCTGATGGGTTCGACCCACGGCCTAACACCGTTTCGGCACGCTGTCTGGTAAAGTGTTGAGATGATTGACGAACCCCCTGAACGGTCGGCCCCGGACCAATCGCATTAACTCGTATGTTTGGAGCTAAGGCACGCGCGGCGGTTTGAGTAAAAGCCCAGAGCCCCATCTTAGCCAACGTATAACTCATAAAATCTGGAGTTAGTTTGCGTACGCGTTGATCCAGCATATTTATCACCAATGCTTGCGCCACTGGTTCATTCATTTCATCAAGCTCATATTTAGGGGCTTGCTTGGCAAGTTCTTGTGTTAAAACAAAAGGTGCCCGTAAATTACTCTCCATATGTCTATCCCAACTACTTCGTGTAGCAGTGTCGATTGTATCATGTTCAAAAATAGATGCGTTGTTTACTAATAAGCTCAAGTCGCCACCCAAAGCCTCAACAGCGTGCGACACTAAAGTCTGTGACTGTGCCTCATCCAGAAGATCCGCCCGCAATGACACAGACTTTTGACCCATGGCCTCAATCTCCGATACCGTGCTACGAGCTTCGTCTACTGATGTTGCGTAATGCACAGCAACATCATAGCCCTGTCCAGCCAAATATAAAGAAATATCATGGCCCAATCTAATGGCACCGCCGGTAACCAACGCACGCATAAAAGTTCTCCTCATATCTATTTATTAAAAGATTTACCAAATAAAAGGGTCGCAAAGAGTCCCCATCCTCAAACCATATTACAAAAAAGATGACTATCTAAACCCCCACATTGAGAGAAATTGGTCATTAACTTTCAGTAGATCATCCAAACTACTG
>JAFMEA010000141.1 GCA_017856985.1 Planktomarina sp. | reverse complement strand
GTGGATTTTTGCAGCACACCAAGGAGGCGCAGCTTTTGCCGCATATGGCGCCGGAGTATCACGGGACTTCTTTATTACCTATGTGCCAGCATTTCTTTTGGCCGGCGTGTCTTGTTTTGTAGCAACTGCGCTGATTTTGGCATTCCGAGCATCAAAATACCGTATGGCATAACAAACTTCCAAAACACAGGTACCTCCTTGTGTATATTATTCTCTCCCAGAACTAAAATTATCATTTAAAAACAATGCTATTTCACCAATTGATTTTTTGGCTTCAGGAAGTCGGTCATCCCATTCAAATACATGCCACAAACCTTCCCAAACATGTAGATCGACTTGAACGCCTGAGTTACGCAACACAGTCGCAAGTCTGACCGCCTGACTAAGAAGTAAATCACGCGTACCTGTTGTAATCATGCATGGCGGAAAGCCTTCCGAAAAAATTCCATTTATAGGCGAAATTAAGGGGTCATGTGGGTCATTGTCCCCCACATAATGCCGTGCGGCAGCCTTCGACCCTTGAGTGGTCAGCGTAGGGTCACGTCCATTATTAAATTCCTGACTATCACCTGAATTGCTGAGATCACACCAAGGTGAAAGAAGGGCGGCAGCGTGTGGTAAGTTCAGCCGGCCTTCATTAGCACTTAACATAAGCGATAATGCAAGATTCCCACCAGCTGACTCACCCACAAGCGCAAACGGTTGCTTAGATAATTCTTGGTAGACAGAGAACCCATCATCCACAGCGGCTGGCCATGGGTGTTCAGGTGCAAGTCGGTAATTTGGTATTATTATTTTTGCGCCAGTCACGGCACATAGTGGTGCGGCAATGGTTAGGTCTTCAAATGGACTTCCTTGTACAAAACCACCACCAAAGCAGTACAATATCGTCCAATCTGCCGCTGGCCCATTTGGTAAAACTTCGAGGCACTCTACCCCTGCGATGCTAACTGTTTTTATCGAGACCTGAGTTGCAATTATTGCGCGCTCAACTGCTGGCTCAATAGAGGACTTTGTTTTTGCACGTAGTTCTGGCAACTTCTCAGCCGAGCGATCCACTTCAGCTTGTGGGCTCTCTGATAATATTTTAAGGGCCTCAGGACTGGGTTTTCCTTGGTTTGTCAAAAGAAATTCCGAGTTTTCCAATAACACATTTATACCTACTCCTAAATGCCCATCCTATCAGCAATCGCGACAATACGTTTCATATCCCGTAACACAGGTTTTTCGATCAACTTACCGTCGACTACCAATAAGCCAGTGTCAGCAGCTTCAAACTCTTTTATAACCCTTCGTGCACGAGCAATCTGATCAGCAGGTGGGGTAAACACCTCGTTCAGCGCGCCAATTTGTTTTGGATGCACACAACCTTTACCTGCAAATCCCAAGTCCCTCGCCTGAATGGCTGCAATGCGCATGCCTTCAGGATCATTCAAATCGAGATAAGGTACGTCTATTGCATCACACTCTGCACTGGCCGCCGCATGAACAACTCGAGACCTTGCAAACAACAATGGCTCCCATGCATTTTGACAACGAAGTTCAGCGGCCATATCTACACCACCAAAAAAAATCGCATCAATTCGTTTAGAGCACTGCGCAATATCAAAGGCCGCTTCAAGCCCAGCATTAGTCTCTATAATTACGTGCAATCGGGTGGTATGACCCGCCTCTGTTAAAAGTTGGTCCAAAATCACGACTTCATCTGGTGTTTTAACTTTTGGCATCATCAGAGCCGGTGGTGGTGTGCTACTAGCAAGGATGGCGTTTACATCTTCCAAGCCAAAGCGCTCCCTCATTGAATTGATCCGCACAATCCGTTCTACACCATCGTCAGCTTGGGGCGTGTTAAATAGTGCCAATGCATGTTTTCTTGCCTCATCCTTGTCTTTGGGAGCAATACCATCCTCAAGTTCAACGCAAACTATATCAGCGCCACTGGCCAGAGCCTTGGGAAACATATCAGGCCTTAGACCAGGCGTAAAAATAAAGCTGCGGCGAGGGCGTAATTTTTGTGAACTCATCAGGCATCCTTTAAAAAGTTAGGCTAGCTAAAATCATAGTGTGTTTTAGTTTTGATAAAAATTGGAGACGGAAAACTCTTGTGCTTTAAAAATATCGAAATTGTTCATGTTATTGGTCTTTCGGGAATAGTTTTATCAACTCCACGAACAATATTTTTTTCACGATCAAAAAAAGGAAGGTCGACGATGTTGCTTTCGTGAGTGCTACCATCTGGAAGGTACATCGATAACTTCCTATCAACCCAGTTACCGGGTGATTTAAATACGACATACCCCACGCCAAGTCCAAGTGTCGGTGATGGAACTCCAGCTGTAACTCGACCTACCACCGCATCACCGTCCATTACCAAGCTACCAGCGGCCGGCGTATCAGTGGCACATGTTATCCCAAAAAGACATGTGCGGGTATCTTTACCAACTAGCGCATCACGACCAATAAAATCTCCCTTGTCCATATTGATAAACGGCGCAAGGCCAGCTTCAAAAGGGGTCATAGTTGTATCAATATCAGTCAAATTTCCAAGAATTCCACCCTCAATCCGACGAATTGTAAGAGCTCGAGTAGACGAAAACTCCAAACCATGTGGTTCCCCACAGGCCATTAAATGATCCCATAGCGCAAGATGATCAGTGTTTTCACCATCACTATATATCTCAAAACCAAGTTCATTGGTAAATCCGGTCCGCGAGACGTAGAGACTTTGTCCACCCAAATCAAAATAACCCGAACGAAAGTATTTCATCGTCTCGTCAATAGCTCCACCAGAGGCCTTGCTCATAATTGCGAGCGATGCCGGGCCCTGGATTTGCAAAACCCTCGAATGAGGATCGCTAATCGTCACGTCATAGCCACCACTATGGGCCAAGAGCCATGTCTCAAAAGGCCCATCAGCTTGCACATACCAAAATCGATTTTCAGCTATCCTGAACAAAACACCGTCCATAAAGACGCCACCCTGAGGAGTACAGGCAATCGCGTAATAGCCACGTCCCTCAGTCATTGTAGCAATCTTACGGGCTAGTACTTTCTCTAGGAAGGGGACAGCATCGGGCCCCGAAATTTCAACAGGTTTTTCTGGTACATCAAAAATTACTGCCTTTTGACGCAAGCACCAATATTTATCTATCGGATCCTCACCCAAATAAATTGGAAAATAGCGACCAGCATAAACGCCACGCACCATCTTTGGACTATCCGTACGGGCCAAATATGGAGAATCCTCAAAGCGTCGCGCACTGATGGATACATTATTTTCTAAGTCGGAGGCTTCTTGTAAGTTGCTCATTTTTAATTCTCTTTATGTTTTGTTATTTCTATCCGCAAAATCTCAGGTGGCTCATGGGCCGTCACGCTAGGCGGCAATTTTTGATAGAGATCAACGTTAACCATACATGTATGTGCTGTTGGGCCTTGTCCCAACTTTGAGGTACCTTTATCCTTGGTAAGGACGTTGGGGTTTCCATGCTTGCAAATGGAATTTGGTTTTG
>JAFMEA010000140.1 GCA_017856985.1 Planktomarina sp. | reverse complement strand
TTGATGTATCCAGCTTCGCCCATATAGCCAGCTGCTAGCATTACAACTGTACCAATCATTAGACGCCAGAATACTCCACCAGAAACTGCGGTAATCGCGCGCAGAATTAAGTAGAACTCAACCATCAAGAGTGGCACTGTAATTAGCCAATCAATGTAACGGTATACTAACGGTGTTGCACCTGTTTCGACCCACACGTCACGCATGTAAAAGTAGTGTACTGCTGCAACTAATGTTACGAGACCTGAAACGGTCAGCGATGTCTTCCACTTGCCTTCAACCCGCTGGGTTTCCAAGAAGAAGAACGCAGTAGCCGCAACTAAAGCCATTGAGATTAACCAGAATGAAATTCCGACAAAATCATTCGACTCTAGATTTGAGCTCGCAGATGCTAAAGAAGGCGCGGCAACTAATGCTGCTGACGCCATCAATAATTTAACTCGACCAAATATTTGTTTCATTTTCTTTCCTCCAAAAATGTCGGCCGATTTTATTCAGCCTTGCGAGCAGTGCTTTTCTACACTGCCAATATTGGTCATTCTATTTTCATCGAACAGGAATTTCAATACTAAATTGGAAATTACTCAAGCTGACCCTACGACAGTAAAAGTGTATAACTGATTGCTTTTATACGATTATTCATTTTGATCCCCAAAAAACGTTAATTAAAGGGCCAGGGCGACCCGCTATAAAATGAAGGATCGAGTTGATAACGCCACTTTATTGTAGGCTTTTTAAAAAAAAGCTACTAAATTTTCACTATTCATACAGTGCTCTGGCCCAAAACAATTGATCAAAGAATGAATTTCAATAAAGCAATTTAAATCAGCACTTTAGTTCAAATTGTAATTTTTTTTCTTACTTTAAATAGTGTCCTATCTCATTCTTCATTCATACCTCAAGAAAATATTAAACTAACAATGGGTGTAGCCTAGTTTTAAAAAATATTTCATGAGCAGCATTGCCAACACCAATTTGACCTACGCTTGCAATGACGACAGCAGAACGCTATCTCAAATTAAATACTTTTAATTAAAGGTTAAAAACATGCCAGAAAAAGCTATCCGACCAGGAAACCGGCTGATGGATCGTCCGGAATATCGGCTAAAACAGCAGCCTTTAACCTGCACCATAAACACTACAGTGTTTGATGCTGTATTAATGATGTCAGAGAAAAGCTACGGCGCCGTTATTATCATTGATGGAAATAAAAAGGTCATTGGTGTCGTAACTGAACGGGATGTAATGAATAAAGTTGTCGGTAAAGAGCTAAATGCAAAAAAGACTGTTGTGGGGGACATAATGACCCCAAATCCACGGTTAGCACGAGAAACTGATGATTTGATTGATTGGCTCAGAATTATGTCCAATGAACGTTTCAGACGTCTTCCTGTCGTCGATAGCAAGGGTCATATAAAAGCAGTATTCACGCAGGGAGACTTTGTTTCCTACACTTGGCCAGACCTAATGTATCAAATGAAATCGATGGCGACAGCCACAGTGAGTAAAAACTGGGCTGTATTTTTAATTGGTGGGGGTATTGCACTATATTCCATCGTCACAATAATCGTCGTAAAAATGATGAGTTGACGTTACTTAGACAGAAAAATGCTAGCCTAAAAGAACGAAAATAATGTTCTGAAATAAACCTGAAAGATTAAGAACCAGCCAGTGTTAAAGTATCTTGGCGGTTTAGTGGAAAATTCTTTCGAACTTTTAATCCTTTCGTTAGCTATTACAAAAAAGGCACAGAAATGAACCCCAAAGCAATTTTTTTTGGATCAATTGGTACGCTTGCCGAGACCTCGGATCTTCAGCGACGCGCTTTTAATCAGGCATTTGCAGAAGCAAAACTGGACTGGCATTGGGATGTTGAGTTATACAAAGGCCTGCTAAAAAAATCCGGCGGTAAGGGCCGAATTCAGGGCTTTGCAGCCCAAAAAGGTATCCCCGTAGACGCACCTCATTTACACAAACGCAAAACAGAAATTTTTAATGATTTCATGACTAAAGAAAACCTACCGCTGCGGCCAGGGGTTTCTGAAGTCATAAATCATGCTAAAGAGACCAAATTGTCTCTCGCATTTGTTACCACAACCTCCAAAGCCAACATAGACGCTATATTTTTCGCATTGGGCGATCAAATCCATCGTAGTAAATTTGATTTTATAGGCGATGAAACAATGGTGGCCAATCCTAAACCAAACCCTGATATATATAAAAAAGCACTTACCGAGCTAGGAATTAAACCAACAGAATGTATAGCAATAGAGGATACTGAGACCAGCATGGAAGCCGCATTAACCGCCAATATCGACTGCGTGGCATTTCCAGGCCAAATTTCACAAGGAAACAGTTTCGATGGTGCTAAATTTGTTACAGAAAAACTATCACCCAGTTACTTTATAACCTAAGTTATTAGTAATCAATTTAACCAAGTTTAAGCTTTTGAGTTCAACTGTCCATCAAATGGTTTTAATCATTAATAAAGTTTTCAATATCTAGGTGCTGTTAAACTAGACAAACTTCTCACCGAGATGCAAAGATGCTTTTGTAGATCGTCCAAAAGCGTTATTATGGTTTTATTGGCCGCGTCAAAATCTTCCACTCTAAAGGTGTACAAGATGAATTCAATTTCTCTCTCAGATATTTCAGAAGCACAGGTAATTTTAAAAGAAGTGCTTGTGGAGACACCAACCGTGCAGATGAAATCTGATAGGTGGGAAGGCATACTGCCAGATATAAAGGGCGGTGCTATTAAAATGGAACTGTTTCAGCAAGCAGGATCGTTTAAAGCTCGGGGCGCCTATTTAGGCATTCAACAAATTTCTGAACGTGAAAAATTAAAGGGTGTAGTAGCCGCAAGTGGTGGCAATCACGCATTAGCTGTTGCCTGGGCAGCAAAAAAAGCCGGTGTGTCAGCCAAAATAGCCATGCCAAAGGCAACTGATGAGATGCGGATAAATGGATGCCATGCCCTGGGAGCAGAAGTTATATTATGCAGGGATATAGCAGATGCGTTTTCCAAAATGGAAACTTGTGCTTCTGATGAGGGTCGCACAATCATGCATCCGTTTGAGGGGCGCCACATGACGCTTGGAAGCGCCACCTGCGGCGCAGAGTTCGTGACAGCTCACCCTGAAATCGACATATTTATTATCCCTGTTGGCGGCGGAGGGCTAATTAGTGGAATGGCCACAGCAATCAAACTAATCAGGCCAGAGGCGATTGTAATTGGCGTTGAGCCCTATGGTGCTGACAGCATGTTCCAGAGCCTAAAAGCAGGCACCGCAGTTAAACTGGATAAAGTTAATACCATTGCTGATAGCCTAGGTTCTCCATTAGCGATGCCCTATTCTTACGAGTTTGTTCGCCGTCATGTTGACCAGATTCTTCGCATAGAGGATGATGAAATGTGCAAAAGCATGCGAACTTACCAAGATATATTGAAAATTACTGCAGAACCCGCCTGCGCCGCAGCACTCGCTGCCTTGGTTGGTCCAGCCAAGGACTTAGCA
>JAFMEA010000008.1 GCA_017856985.1 Planktomarina sp. | reverse complement strand
ATGTCGCCATGGAAGGGGGCTAAATACGTCCTGCAAGATGAGAAACTTGATGCTAAATAGCGCAGAGAATATTAAAAATAGAAATGGTGAGAGCTTTGGAGTTTTTTTGGTAAACTTCCATAATGTAAAAAAAATACTAACTATCCATAGTTGTAACACGGTAGGGGGCGCATAATGGACGGTTCTAATTTTGATGATGCCTTAACTGGTGAACAAAAAATTCGTAATTTCAATATAAACTTCGGTCCTCAACATCCAGCTGCTCATGGAGTTTTACGCCTTGTTTTGGAACTTGATGGTGAGATTGTTGAGCGTTGTGATCCACATGTGGGTTTGCTGCACCGTGGTACTGAAAAACTAATGGAAAGCAGAACATATCTACAAAATTTGCCATACTTTGATCGCCTAGATTATGTAGCGCCAATGAACCAAGAACATGCATGGTGTTTGGCAATTGAAAAACTAACTGAAACGGTAGTGCCGCCGCGTGCGAGCCTTATTCGTGTACTGTACTCTGAGATTGGTCGAATTCTTAGCCACCTATTAAATGTGACCACACAAGCCATGGATGTTGGGGCAATGACCCCTTTGACTTGGGGGTTTGAAGAACGTGAAAAGCTAATGGTTTTTTATGAACGCGCCAGTGGTGCAAGACTACACGCAGCCTATTTTAGGCCTGGAGGTGTACATCAGGATCTACCTAATAAATTGCTAGATGATATTGAGAAATGGACAAATACATTCCCTTTAGTGTTGGACGATATTGATACAATTCTTACTGAAAATAGAATTTTCAAACAACGGAATGCAGACATTGGTGTCGTGACTGAAGATGACATTCAAAAGTATGGCTTCAGTGGTGTCATGGTGCGTGGTTCAGGGTTGGCGTGGGATTTACGTCGAGCACAACCTTACGAGTGTTATGACGAGTTTGATTTTCAAATACCAGTTGGTAAAAATGGAGATTGTTATGATCGCTACCTTTGTAGAATGGAAGAAATGCGACAATCTGTATCTATTATCAGACAAGCAATTACTAAGCTTCGTAGCGTAGGTGGCGACATCATGGCTCGTGGAAAGTTAAGTCCGCCTAAACGAGTCGAAATGAAGCAATCTATGGAGGCGTTAATCCATCACTTTAAGCTCTACACAGAAGGATTTCACGTACCAAAAGGTGAAGTTTATGCGTCTGTAGAAGCTCCAAAAGGGGAGTTTGGCGTTTATTTGGTCGCAGACGGTAGTAACAAGCCATACCGCTCAAAGATACGCGCTCCAGGCTTCTTACATTTGCAGGCAATTGATTATCTTTGTAAGGGACATCAACTTGCTGATGTGGCCGCTATCATAGGTACTATGGATGTAGTTTTTGGAGAGATAGATCGATGACAGGTCGTATTTTGTATATTGATTTTCTTTATCTCACTTTGAACGCAAAATAACAGGATTTTTATATGCTTCGTCGTCTTCACCCTGATCAACCAGACACTTTTGCCTTTGCGCCAGCCAATCAGGCTTGGGCTGAAGCGCAAATTACAAAATTTCCTGAAGGCCGGCAGGCAAGTGCAGTTATTCCGCTGCTCTGGCGCGCTCAGGAGCAGGAAGGTTGGCTGTCGAGACCTGCTTTAGAATTTGTCGCTAAAATGCTTGATATGGCCTACATACGAGTTTTAGAAGTTGCAACTTTCTACTTTATGTTTCAACTACAACCTGTTGGTAAAATTGCTCATTTTCAAGTTTGTGGAACTACTTCATGTCTTATTTGTGGGGCAGAAGATTTGATTTCAGTTTGTCAGGATAAGATAGCATCAAAGCCACATGATATTTCTCAGAATGGGAAGTTTAGTTGGGAAGAGGTTGAGTGTTTGGGTGCATGTGCAAATGCGCCGATGGTACAAATCGGAAAAGACTATTATGAGGATTTAACCGCCAAAAAGTTAGCAGACCTGATTGATGAATTTGATAATGGCAAAATACCAATCCCTGGACCTCAAAATGGCCGCTATGCCGCTGAACCTGAAGGCGGGTTAACGAGCTTAAAGGATTATAAGTCTGGTGCTCTTGCTTATAACGCTTCCGCGCAAGCGGCGGTAGATTTACAAGATACTGTGAAACGTATTGATGGTACGGAAGTCCCGCTGCTTACGCCGTGGTTAGGCGACACAAAAAAGTCAGAAAAAACATGATGAAAAATTTGTGATCTTAAAATAAATAAACTGGAAGATTTGTTGTTGGCTATTACATATACGATACATTGTAATTATAATTCAGTATTCGGAAAAATTGAGGTGCAGAGCTAGTGTCTGGTAAACAAGATCACATTCAATCGAAAAAGGGTAGGCTCGCCGGGTTGGTGATTGCAGGGTCTATGTTGCTATGGCTTGGACTACAGTGGCTCGCAACAGAACTTAATTTATCAGTTCGATTGATGTTGTTGATAGATTTTGTTGTGATCGCTGCAATGGCATGGTCGCTATTGATAACCTTTCAAATTTGGCGGGCACGCCATCATTCTGAAAGGAACAGCCCAAAATGTTAAAAGATCAAGATCGTATTTTTACTAACCTCTACGGAATGCACGAACGCACTTTAAAAGGCGCCAAGAAGCGGGGCCATTGGGATGGAACTGCAAAAATAATAAAAAATGGTCGAGACTGGATAATTGATGAGATGAAAAAGTCTGGGTTGCGCGGTCGGGGTGGTGCAGGCTTTCCAACTGGTTTGAAGTGGTCGTTCATGCCGAAAGAAAGCGATGGAAGACCGTCCTATTTAGTCGTTAATGCCGATGAGTCTGAGCCTGGTACATGCAAAGATCGCGAAATAATGCGGCATGACCCGCATACACTCATAGAGGGTTGTTTAATAGCTTCTTTCGCTATGAATGCTAATGTTTGCTATATTTACATTCGTGGCGAATATATCCGAGAGCGGGAGGCTCTACAGGCGGCAATTGACCAGGCATACGAGGCAGGCTTAGTTGGGCCCAATGCGGCAAAGTCTGGCTGGGATTTTGATATTTACCTACATCATGGGGCAGGTGCCTACATATGTGGAGAGGAAACAGCTTTGTTGGAGAGCCTTGAAGGTAAAAAAGGCATGCCACGTATGAAACCGCCCTTTCCGGCAGGTGCCGGACTATATGGCTGTCCGACAACAGTTAATAATGTTGAGTCGATTGCGGTGGTGCCAACAATACTTCGCAGAGGCGGTGACTGGTTCTCTGGATTTGGCCGACCAAATAATACTGGAACAAAATTATTTGCGATTTCGGGTCATGTGAACCATCGGTGTGTAGTCGAAGAGGAAATGTCGATCACATTTGACGAACTCATTGACAAGCACTGTGGTGGTATAAGAGGTGGATGGGATAACTTGAAGGCGGTCATCCCGGGTGGCTCCTCTGTTCCGATGTTGCCTGGCTCTGTAATGCGGAAAGACGCTATTATGGACTTTGATTGGTTGCGTGAACAACGCTCCGGACTTGGTACGGCAGCGGTTATAGTCATGGATAATTCTACCGATGTTGTAAAAGCTATCTGGCGGCTCTCTAAGTTTTATAAACATGAAAGCTGTGGCCAGTGTACTCCCTGTCGTGAAGGCACTGGTTGGATGATGCGCGTGATGGAAAGATTGGTTTCTGGAGACGCAGAGCCAGATGAGATTGATGTTTTGCTTGATGTTACTAAGCAAGTTGAGGGACACACAATTTGCGCGCTCGGTGATGCAGCGGCATGGCCAATTCAGGGACTGATAAGACACTTTCGTGACGATATTGAGGAGCGAATAGCGCATAAACGGAAAACACGTCGGCCTGTAGCTGCGGAGTGATAAAGTGTTAATAAAAGTATTATATTTGAGAAATATACGAGTACTAATTAACTCTTTTCTTTTTGTTGTTTGCCTTATGCCCGCAAAATCGATGGCTAAGCAGGGGTTGCCCGCTGAAAAGCATATTACCGAGGGGCTTATTGCAATTAGTATGGCTGACACTGTTCGAAATGAATGTGTCACTATTTCTGCACAATGGATACCCGCAATGCTGTATCTTAATTCCTTAAAACAGCACGCAATTGAGTTGGGATATACCGCTTCTGAAATTAAGGCTTTTATTAAAGATGAAAATGAAAAAGAGCGTCTACTTGAAGTGGCTAGAACTCGGTTTGAAAAACTTGGTGCGATTACAGACGTGCCTGCAAGTTATTGTGGCATTGGCATGGCTGAAATCGAAACTGGATCAACCATTGGAAAATTGCTGAGAGTGAAGTGAATATGACTACAATGCGAAAAATCATTATTGATGATCAGGAAATTGAAGTAGATGGCGCAATGACATTGATTCAGGCCTGCGAACAAGTAGGGGTTGAGGTTCCGCGTTTTTGTTATCATGAGCGCCTCTCAATCGCTGGTAATTGCAGGATGTGTTTGGTGGAAGTCGTTGGGGGCCCTCCGAAACCTGCGGCCTCATGTGCCATGCAGGTCCGTGATCTTCGGCCAGGGCCTGAGGGGCAATTGCCAGTAGTTAAGACAAATTCTCCAATGGTAAAAAAAGCCCGAGAGGGTGTGATGGAATTTTTATTGATCAATCATCCACTTGATTGTCCAATCTGTGACCAAGGTGGTGAATGTGACTTGCAGGACCAGGCGATGGCATATGGAGTGGATTTTAGCCGCTTTAGAGAGCCAAAGCGGGCGGCAGAAGATTTAGATTTGGGACCTTTAGTCGAAACACACATGACCCGATGCATCTCTTGCACGAGGTGTGTAAGATTTACTTCTGAAGTGGCTGGTGTGATGCAAATGGGGCAAACAGGGCGAGGGGAAGACTCTGAAATCACTAGTTATTTGGGACAGACCCTCGATAGTAACCTGCAAGGCAACATTATAGACTTGTGTCCTGTAGGAGCTTTGGTTTCAAAACCATATGCCTTTACTGCGCGTCCTTGGGAGCTCACTAAAACTGAATCTATTGATGTGATGGATGCGCTTGGATCAAACATACGAGTGGATACTAAAGGGCGTGAGGTTATGCGCTTCCTACCTCGTAATCATGACGGTGTGAACGAAGAGTGGCTTGCGGATAAGTCACGTTTTGTTTGGGATGGTTTACGTCGGCAACGTTTGGATCAACCCTACATCCGTGAAGGTGGCAAGCTGCAGCCGACAACATGGGCTAACGCTTTAGAAAAAGCAGCGCTCGCCATGACTGATAAAAAAGTTTTTGGTTTGATTGGCGATTTAGTACCAGTTGAAGCGGCTTTTGCTTTAAGACAATTAGTCGTAGGGTTGGGTGGCTCTGTAGAATGTCGAACGGATGGTGCACAGTTGCCGGCTGGAAATCGCAGTGCTTACGTTGGAACGGCAACTATAGAGGATATCGATAATGCTAAGTCGATCCAGTTAATTGGGACTGACCCAAAGGTTGAAGCTCCAGTTTTGAATGCCCGTATCCGCAAAGCCTGGGGGAAAGGTGCAAATATTGGTCTTGTGGGGAAAAAAATAGATCTTACTTATGACTATGTTCACATGGGGGATAGCCATGCCGACTTGCTAGCTTTGTTGAAGGATAAGTCTTCTAATTTACTAAATGGACCCTCGATAGTGATCTTAGGACAGGCTGCCTTACAGGGAGTGGATGGATCAGCAATTCTTGCAGCAGTTATGGATTTATGTACAAAAACTGACAGTAAATTAATGATATTGCATACGGCAGCCTCTCGGGTCGGCGCGATGGATGTAGGTTGCACCACTGAAGGTGGACTTAAAAAAATATTTGAAACAAGTGAGGTTGTTTACAACCTTGGCGCAGATGAAATTGATATTGAGCCGGGTCCGTTCGTAATTTACCAAGGGAGTCATGGTGATCGTGGAGCACACCGCGCGGATATTATCCTACCAGGAGCAGCTTATACGGAAGAAAACGGGTTGTTTGTTAATACCGAAGGCCGACCTCAATTAGCACAACGGGCGGGGTTTGCACCGGGCGATGCCAAAGAAAATTGGGCTATTTTACGCGCGCTTTCGGCAGAGTTAAGTGCAACACTTTCTTACGATTCATTAGCCCAACTGCGACAAGTGCTAGTCGAAGAGTTTCCACATTTGTCCATGATTGATCAAGTTCCTAATAATGATTGGTCCATTGAGGTGGGTGGCAAACTTGGTAAAGGTATCTTTGATGTTGCCGTGTCTGATTATTATTTGAGTAACCCTATAGCGCGAGCAAGCGTTTTGATGGCGGAATTGTCATCCAACGCCAAAGCTAGGATAACTGCGCCGCTAGCTGCAGAATAAGTTAATGTGTGCTTTAAATGTTCATGTTTTTTTGGCAAACTGCCAGTTTGAAGTTCAGGGAGTTTAGGGTGATTACACCTATTTTAATAAATACTACAAAAGCAACCAAAAACTCTCTAATAAAGCAACGGAAAGAGGCTAGTATTTGTCCAACAGATGCAGTTTACAGCAAGAAGCATAGAATATCTAAGAATTTGATGAAAATTGAAGTAGAACGCAAAACTTTGACTCAAAGCAAACGAGAAATAACAGCAGTATGAATGAGTTTTTTTCAACTAATTTGGGAATTGCGGTAATCCTTCTGGCACAAACTTTAGCAGTTGTCGGCTTTGTGATGATCAGTCTACTATTTTTAGTCTATGGTGATCGAAAAATATGGGCCGCAGTTCAGATGCGCCGAGGTCCAAACGTTGTTGGTCTTTTTGGCATGCTTCAAACGGTGGCTGATGCACTTAAATATATTTTAAAAGAAATTATAATTCCAGCAGGGGCGGATCGTCCTGTTTTTATTTTAGCGCCTTTGGTGTCATTTGTTCTTGCCATGTTAGCGTGGGCCGTAATTCCCTTTAACAGCACATGGGTTTTAGCCGATATCAATGTGGCATTATTGTTTGTGTTCGCGGTGTCATCTCTCGAGGTCTATGGGGTAATAATGGGTGGCTGGGCCTCTAATTCAAAATATCCATTTTTAGGTTCACTTCGGTCGGCGGCACAAATGATCTCGTACGAGGTATCCATGGGCTTAATAATTATAGGTGTGGTAATCTCGACGGGGTCGATGAACTTTGGGGACATTGTAGCTGCTCAGAATGGGAGCCTTGGGTTTTTTAATTGGTACTTCATTCCGCATTTTCCGATGGTATTTTTGTTTTTCATTAGTGCCTTGGCAGAAACTAATCGCCCACCTTTTGACCTCCCGGAGGCAGAGTCAGAATTAGTTGCTGGTTATCAAGTTGAATACTCATCCACGCCTTTTCTTTTGTTTATGGCGGGAGAATACATTGCTATTTTCTTAATGTGCGCATTAATTACGCTTCTCTTTTTTGGTGGTTGGACATCACCTTTGCCTTTCATATCAGATGGCCCATTTTGGATGATCGGCAAAATGGCGATATTCTTTTTTCTAATAGCGATGGTGAAGGCTCTTGTACCACGCTACAGGTATGATCAATTAATGCGTTTGGGCTGGAAGGTGTTTTTGCCGTTCTCATTGATTTGGGTGGTATTTGTGGCCTTTGCGGCAAAATTTGGTTGGTTCTGGGGCCTATATGCCCGCTGGACCTTAGGGGTCTGAATTGATGGGTAATGTGGATTATAAACGAGCCGTAAAGTACTTTTTACTTCAAGACTTCTGGGTAGCCTTCAAACTTGGACTTAAATATTTTTTCAAACCGAAAGTTACTTTGAATTATCCTCATGAAAAGGGTCCTTTAAGCGCACGCTTTAGGGGTGAACATGCCTTGCGGCGTTATCCAAATGGAGAAGAGCGGTGCATAGCGTGTAAGTTATGTGAGGCCATCTGTCCTGCTCAGGCAATTACGATTGATGCGGAACCTCGTGATGATGGGAGCCGTCGAACAACGCGATATGATATTGATATGACTAAATGTATCTACTGTGGCTTTTGCCAAGAAGCCTGCCCTGTGGACGCAATTGTTGAAGGCCCTAACTTTGAGTATGCGACTGAGACACGTGAAGAACTTTTCTATGATAAATCAAAACTTTTAGAAAATGGTGATCGTTGGGAGTCAGAGATTGCTCGCAATTTAGAAATCGATGCGCCTTATCGTTGAATGGAATAACAGGAGAATACTCAATGGGTATTGGTGAAATCGCATTTTATGCATTTTCAATTTCCACCTTAATCGGAGGAGTGTTTACTGTTGTTTCACGCAACCCAGTACATTCCGTATTATGGTTGATTTTATCGTTTATCTCTGCGGCGGGGTTGTTCGTACTGTTGGGCGCTGAGTTTGTAGCAATGCTGCTCATAATTGTTTATGTAGGGGCCGTAGCTGTTCTTTTCCTTTTTGTAGTTATGATGCTGGATGTGGATTTTGCGGAACTGAAGGCTGAGATGGCCAGGTATTTCCCGCTGGGACTACTGATCGGAGTAATCGTTCTTATTCAGCTAATGTTTGCATTCGGTATTTGGGACTACTCAGATGGATACCAGCAAAGAATTTCTGAAGTAATTGGCAGTGGAACAAATACTGCTGAACTTGGTGCTATTATTTATGATGAATATATATTGATATTTCAGCTATCTGGATTGATTCTTCTTGTCGCTATGATTGGAGCAATCGTTCTAACATTGCGGCATCGCGATGATATAAAACGCCAGGATGTGTTTGCGCAGATGATGCGTGATCCTGAAGAAGCTATGGAATTAAAAGATATAAAGCCGGGGCAGGGTCTATGATTGGACTTGAACACTACTTGATAGTTGCTGCAGCACTTTTTGTGATTGGTATTTTTGGCCTATTTTTAAACCGTAAAAATATTATAATCTTACTGATGAGTATTGAGTTGATGCTTTTAAGCGTAAATATAAACTTTGTCGCTTTCTCAGCGTTTCTTAACGACTACGTTGGACAGATATTTACATTGTTTGTTTTAACTGTCGCTGCTGCTGAAGCTGCGATTGGGCTGGCAATCTTGGTCTGTTTTTTCCGTAATAAAGGCTCGATTGGCGTTGAAGATGTCAATGTAATGAAAGGGTAGAGATTTATGGAATTGATACTCCTTTTCGCTCCTTTAATGGGGGCTGTAATAGCGGGCTTTGGTCATCCTATTATAGGGGATAAAGTCGCTCAGATAGTATCTACTGGATTTCTTTTTCTGTCGATGTTTTTGTCGTGGATAGTTTTTTTAAGTTTTGATGGTCAAACGGAAAGTATTCATATTCTCCGTTGGATTGAAAGTGGAACTTTAACTACTGATTGGGCAATCCGTCTCGACCGACTAACTGCGATTATGTTGATAGTAATAACTACAGTTTCTTCATTGGTTCACCTGTATTCATTGGGATATATGGCCAATGATGAACATTTTATGGAGGGGGAAAGTTATAGACCCCGCTTCTTTGCATATTTGTCTTTCTTCACTTTTACGATGTTGATGCTCGTAACTTCGGACAATCTTCTACAATTATTTTTTGGATGGGAGGGTGTGGGCGTTGCTTCATATCTACTGATCGGTTTTTACATTCGCAAACAGAGTGCAGGTGCGGCTGCGATTAAAGCTTTTGTTGTAAACCGAATTGGAGACTTTGGCTTTTTGCTTGGCATTTTTGCACTGTATTTTGTGGCTGACAGTATCAAGTTTGATGACATATTCCTAATTGGACCTGAATTGTCAGAAATTGAGTTGAATTTTCTTTGGCGTGAGTGGAATGCGGCCAATTTGATAGCTTTTCTCTTGTTTGTTGGTGCAATGGGTAAATCAGCACAACTAATATTGCATACTTGGCTACCCGATGCGATGGAAGGCCCAACCCCGGTTTCTGCTTTAATTCACGCTGCGACCATGGTGACGGCTGGCGTATTTCTTATCTGTCGCATGTCGCCAATTATGGAATTTGCACCTGAAACAATGCGTTTTATTGTTTTTATTGGAGCTTCTACCGCATTTTTTGCTGCATCAGTTGGCCTAGTTCAGAACGATATAAAACGCGTAATTGCATATTCTACATGTTCCCAGTTAGGTTACATGTTTGTTGCTGCAGGTTTGGGCGTTTACTCGGTAGCCATGTTTCACCTTTTAACACATGCCTTTTTCAAAGCGATGCTGTTTCTAGGTGCAGGCTCAGTAATTCATGGCATGCACCATGAGCAAGATATGCGTAACTACGGTGGCTTGCGTAAAAAAATGCCGTACACTTTCTGGGCTATGATGATTGGTACGCTAGCTATTACAGGTGTTGGTATTCCGTTAACACATTATGGTTTTGCAGGCTTTCTATCGAAAGATGCAGTTATTGAAAGCGCATATGCCGGCACTTCAGGCGGCTACGGCTTTTGGATGCTGATAATTGCCGCGCTGTTTACAAGCTTTTATAGCTGGCGGCTTATGTTTATGACTTTCTTCGGCAGCGCACGTGGCCAAAAACATACTCATGAGCATGCGCATGAGAGCCCCTTAGTGATGTTGATGCCTCTGGCAATTCTGGCAATTGGTGCAGTTTTTTCGGGTATGGTTTTTTATAAGCCATTTTTTGGTGATCATCACAAAGTAGAAGTATTTTTTGGGATTGTAGAAAATAGTGAGGCCCATAGTTTAAAAGAAGATCGCGGTTTCTCATTCATATCGTCTGCCTACGCGGAAGAGGCGTCGGTCAAAAGTACGGCGGAAGTAGATGATAATAAAGTTGATGACTATCACAAAGGTAGTAAAAAGTTAGGCAAAGGGGCAATATATATGGCTCCAGAAAACCACGTTCTTGATGATGCGCATCATGTACATTGGTTAGTAAAAGTGTCTCCGTTTTTCGCAATGTTGTTAGGATTTGTAACAGCATGGTTGTTTTATATGACAAAGTTAGAACTACCAAGCCGCGTGGCTGCAAGCAATCCAATTCTTTATAAATTCTTGTTAAATAAGTGGTACTTCGACGAAGTTTATAATGTGGTTTTTGTGCAGCCAACTCAATGGTTAGGGCGAACTTTGTGGAAGTTTGGTGATGGTAAACTTATAGACGGTGGCATAAATGGTATCGCAATGGGGATCATACCTTTTTTCACAAAATGGGCTGGAAAAATGCAATCTGGCTATATATTCAACTATGCCTTTGGTATGGTGATAGGCATCGCAGTGTTAATCACTTGGATGACCATTGTGGGAACTGAATAATGAGTAACCTTCTCAGTTTAATTACATTTATCCCCCTGGTTGCTGCTTTAGTGTTGGCTGTGCTTTCGCGTGGCGATAGTAAAGATACACAGCTAAATGTTAAATACTTAGCCCTAGCGGCAACTGTTTTTACCTTTGTAGCGTCTCTCGTTTTGTTATCTGGCTTTGACCCAAACTTTACCGGCTTTCAATTTGTTGAAGAACGTAAATGGCTTCTAGGTATGCAATATAAAATGGGTGTCGATGGTATCAGCATATTGTTTGTGTTGCTTATCACTTTCACCATGCCGTTGGTGATAGTGGCCTCTTGGAATGTTACATATCGTATTAAAGAGTACATGATAGCTTTTCTGGTACTTGAGACCCTAATGATTGGCGTTTTTTGTGCACTTGATTTAGTACTTTTTTATATGTTTTTTGAAGCTGGTTTGATCCCAATGTTTTTAATTATTGGAATTTGGGGTGGAAAAGCTCGTATATATGCTTCGTTCAAGTTTTTTCTGTACACATTCCTTGGTTCTGTTTTGATGTTAGTGGCCATGGTTGCTATGTTTTCTGAGGCGGGAACTACCGATATTGTAAGGTTAATTAATTATAAATTTAGTTCTGAGACGGTTACAGTTTTTGGCTTTCAAGTTGTTGGTGGAGCTCAAACTCTAATGTGGATCGCGTTCTTTGCTTCCTTCGCAGTCAAAATGCCTATGTGGCCCGTACATACTTGGCTACCAGATGCTCACGTGCAGGCACCTACAGCCGGATCTGTAGTCTTGGCCGCAATCCTCTTGAAATTGGGTGGCTATGGCTTTCTCCGTTTTTCGCTTCCCATGTTTCCTATAGCTTCAGATCTACTGGCACCTCTTGTATTTTGGCTTTCAGCGATAGCAATCGTATATACTTCTTTAGTGGCACTTGCCCAACATGACATGAAAAAGCTGATCGCTTATTCGTCCGTAGCGCATATGGGATATGTTACTATGGGGATATTCACTGCCAACCAACAGGGTGTCGATGGAGCTATATTTCAAATGATCAGTCATGGCTTTATCTCGGGCGCATTATTTCTTTGCGTTGGTGTGATTTATGATCGGATGCACACACGTGATATTGATGCTTATGGTGGGTTAATAAATAGAATGCCAAGCTACGCATTAATATTTTTGTTCTTTACAATGGCAAATGTTGGGCTTCCGGGAACGTCAGGGTTTGTAGGAGAGTTTTTAACATTGATGGGAATATTTCAGGTAAATACTTGGGTTGCTTTGTTTGCTACGTCTGGAGTAATTTTATCCGCTGCTTATGCGCTCTGGCTATATCGCCGCGTAGTTCTGGGGGACCTAATCAAGGAAAGTTTAAAGTCCATTACAGATATGGGGACACGTGAGAAAGTAATTTTTGTACCGTTAATCGCAATGACTTTACTCTTAGGTGTTTACCCGGCGCTTGTTCTTGATGTAATTGGACCGTCTGTGGCGGCTTTGGTTGAAACTTATCACAGTACAGTGGATGCTCATTTTCTAATGAGTGCGGCCGTATCAACCGCATCTGAATAAGGAAAATTTAGAGTATGACCTCCAATGACTTTTTTATTCTTTTACCAGAAATAATAATCTCACTTTATGCGATGCTTGCTTTGGTAATTTTTGTTTATACTGGCAAAGATAAACACGCATCTCTGTCCATTTGGCTGACCAGTGGAGTGTTTTTGATAGTGGCGGCTGTTGTGGGTCTAAACGATAACACAAGCTCAACGGCATTCAACGGAATGTTCATAGACGATGCTTTCTCCCGTTTTGTAAAAGTGGTAATTTTACTTGCTGCGGCAGTCGTACTCGTAATGGGTCAAGATTACGCGGCTAAACGGGATATGCTAAAATTCGAATACCCCTTATTGGTTGCTTTTTCAGTTGTCGGTATGATGGTTATGGTATCTGCAGGTAGCCTGATGACCCTTTATATGGGCTTGGAGTTGCAGTCACTGGCGCTGTACGTGATTGCGGCTTTTCGTCGTGACAGTGCAAAATCTACTGAGGCTGGGTTGAAGTATTTTGTACTTGGGGCTCTGTCTTCTGGTCTACTACTATATGGCTCGTCTTTGGTTTATGGTTTTGCGGGGACTGTAAAGTTTGATGGTATTTTGGAAGCCACTGGAAGTGGTAACTTATCGATGGGACTGTTGCTCGGACTTGTTTTTGTTATTTCAGGCCTGGCTTTTAAAGTTTCTGCAGCTCCATTTCATATGTGGGCACCAGATGTCTACGAGGGCGCACCAACTCCAGTCACAGCGTTTTTTGCTACCGCGCCTAAAATGGCCGCAATGGGTCTATTTGCGCGTGTCGTACACGACGCATTTGGGGGCGTGGTCAATGAGTGGCAGCAAATAGTAGCAGTGCTATCCATAATATCGATGTTCTTAGGTGCTATAGCGGCAATAGGTCAAACAGACATCAAACGTCTTATGGCTTATTCTTCTATCGCACACATGGGGTTCGCACTGATGGGCTTGGCGTCGGGTACAGTTTTTGGTGTGCAGGCAATGCTGATTTACATGACTATCTATGTATCAATGAATATTGGTACATTTGCGTTCATTCTATCAATGGAACGAAATGGAGAACCGGTGAGCGACCTCTCAGCATTAAATATGTATTCTAAGCAAGAACCTCTTAAAGCCATTTGTTTTCTAGCACTCATGTTTTCTATGGCAGGTGTACCTCCATTAATCGGTTTTTTTGGCAAATTTTACGTTCTGCGGGCTGCCTATGAAGCGGGCCTCGCATGGCTTGCAATTGCTGGTGTAATTGCCTCTGTAATTGGTGCTTTCTACTACATCCGAATTGTATATTTGATGTATTTTGGTGAAGAAATAGAAAAGTTGGATGTGTCTGGTTCTCGTAGGTTAACAGCTGTTTTAGCAATTTCTGCGTTGCTTATGATTTCAGGTACATTTTTTAGCCTTTTTGGCATTGAAAGTTTAGCTTCAATTGCCGCTGGTTCGCTTGCAAATTAAACTACCAACTGGGGTGAGTTCTACCGTAGTGGAGCGGGTCAGTTCTACAATGGACTGGGCCCGGTCCTATGACGGCAGTAGTGGGTTTCCACATTGGATTATGGCTAGAACTCAAGATAGGGCACGGGGCAGGCGTGGTAGATTGTGGATTAGTAATAAAGAGAGTTTTTTAGCTACCTTGATTATGGAACCAAAATGCTCTCCTTTAACTGCTTCACAATACTCCTTTGTTGCTGCTTGTGCCTTGTATAGGTCGCTAAAAAAATATGTCTCTTGTTCTCATTTAGCACAAAAATGGCCTAATGACGTCTTGCTTGATGGGGGTAAAGTGGCTGGAATTTTACTTGAATCCTCTGGCACAGGACAGACTGTTGATAGGCTTTCTATTGGCATTGGCGTTAACCTAGGGTCTGCACCACCAAATGTTCAGATAGCCAATTTTGCTCCGATTGGACTTAGCGATATTACTGGAGAGACTATCCGGCCTGAAATTTTTTTGGAGGTCCTTGCAAATAACTTTTATTTGTCTGAACAAACTTTCAAAACATATGGGTTTGAAAAAATTCGTGAGGAATGGATAGGCAAGGCAACCCGACTGGGTGAGGATATTACGGCACATACGTCTAAAGAGAAATATAAGGGCCGATTTGATGGGATAGACGCCAATGGAAACCTTGTACTGTTGACGGCCGACGGTAAGCGGGTCATACCGTCTGCTGACGTATATTTTTAAGGCTGAACTTATGTTACTTGCGGTTGATTGTGGGAATACTAATACTGTTTTTTCCATTTGGGATGGCGCTAGATTTATTTCAAATTGGCGGATTGCGACATCTCATAAGCGCACGGCGGATCAATATTATGTTTGGCTCACTACATTATTAAAATTAGGTAGTATTGAAAATAATATTGAAGAAATGGTTATCTCATCAACAGTCCCTCGAGTAGTCTTCAACCTGAGGGTGTTAGGGGACAAATACTTCGGCACACGACCTTTGGTAGTTGGTAAATCTGATTGTAAACTTCCGGTTTCAGTGCGTGTGGACGAGGGAACAGCTGTTGGGCCTGATCGTTTAGTAAATACTGTTGCTGGGTTCAATTTGTTTGGTGGCGATTTAATAGTTGTAGATTTTGGAACTGCCACAACTTTTGATGTTGTAGATACTGACGGTGCTTATATTGGTGGTGTGATTGCGCCGGGGGTTAATTTGAGTCTAGAGGCGCTTCATAAAGATGCTGCAGCTCTCCCTCACGTCGATATTTCAAAGCCGCAGAATGTGATAGGAACAAATACCGTAGCATGTATGCAGTCTGGAGTGTTTTGGGGTTATGTGGGGCTGATACGTGAGATTTGTGTCAAGATAAAGTCTGAACGAAACCGGCCAATGAAAGTTATTTCTACAGGTGGTATGGCGCCACTTTTTCAACAATCTGTACGCCTATTTGACCATTTTGAAGAAGATTTAACGATGCATGGCCTTACAGTAATTCATCAGTTCAATAAGGAAAGTTAATGAGCCAAGATCGTTTGATTTATCTACCCCTCGGCGGTGCTGGAGAGGTGGGAATGAACTGCTACGTTTATGGATATGGTCCGCGTGATAAAGAGAGATTAATTATTGTAGACTTGGGTGTGACGTTCCCCGACATGGACGGCTCTCCTGGTGTGGATTTGATCATTCCAGATATTGCATGGCTTGAAGCCCGAAAAGAACGTATTGATGCAGTTTTTATAACCCATGGACATGAAGATCATGTGGGAGCAGTAGGCCATACCTTTAAACAACTGGGCGCGCCAATATATGCTCGAGCTTTTACCGCAAATATAGCACGGCGGAAACTTGAAGAACATGGGGTCGCGGCAAATGCATTGACTGTAGTAGCTGCTTGGCCAGAACAGGTTGAAGTTGGACCTTTTAAAGTTGCATTTTTACCAATAAGTCACTCAATCCCTGAGAGCTCTGGTCTTTGTATAGACACGCCGGCTGGTCGTATTATCCATACTGGTGACTTCAAACTTGATGAAATGCCTCTCGTAGGTGAACCGTGGGATCCAATTCTTTGGGCTGAAATTGCTAAGCCAGGTGTGAAGGCCTTAATTTGCGATAGTACAAATATTTTTTCGATGAATAGTGGCCGCTCTGAGTCTACTTTGGGAGATAATATTACTAAACTTGTTGCCTCTGCAAAGCAAATGGTTATCGCTACAACTTTTGCTAGTAACGTTGCGAGGGTGAAAACTCTGGCCGATGCTGGCCGAAGGGCAGGCCGCTCAATTTGTTTAATGGGGCGTGCAATGAATAAGATGATAGAGGCTTCTTTAGAGACGGGAGTTTTGACTGATTTTCCGCCAGTAATTAGTCCGGAAGATGCTTTAGATGTACCACGTGGTAACCTGATGCTGTTAGTTACGGGTAGCCAGGGGGAGCGTCGCGCTGCATCGGCACAGCTGGCTAACGGAAAATATCGTGGCCATAAACTAAAGGACGGCGACTTGTTCTTATTTTCCTCAAAGACAATCCCAGGAAATGAGCGAGGAGTGATTAAAATTGTTAATCAACTTTCAGAGATTGGTGTCGATGTTGTCGATGATGACAGTGGCACCTATCATGTATCTGGTCATGCAAATCGACCAGATTTAGAGGTAATGCACAATTTGATTAAGCCACAGATTTTGATACCTATGCATGGTGAACATAGGCATCTAAGAGCCCACTCTAAACTCGGGGTTGAAAAAGGTTTGGCGTCCGTAGTGGCCGTTAATGGCATGGTTGTTAATCTTTCAGGAAATGCGCCAACAATTGATGAATTTGTAGAAACTGGTAGAACTTATATTGATGGCTCGGTTCAAGTGGGATCTTTAGATGGGGTTGTTCGAGATCGTATTCGCATGGCCCTAAACGGTCATATTGTGATTACAATTATCATGGATGATGATGGCCCGCTTGGTGACCCGTGGTGTGAAATTAAAGGTTTGGCAGAAACAGGGGACAGTAGGGTAGGATTTGTTGAGGTTCTTGAAGAGGACCTCAGTCAGTTTTTGATGCGGGCTAGTAAAAAAACTTTAGGCGATGACAAAAAACTTGAGGATGAATTGCGACGTGTTGCGCGACATACTGCGCGAGCTGAAATCGGAAAAAAGCCTGAAGTTACAGTTGTTATCAGCCGTCTAACGTAGGTATTAATTCTAAGTATCATATAAAACAGTTTTTTTGAAAACTTTAGATTAAATATATCTCTAATTTAAAGGAGCGTTATTTTCTCCACATCGGAAATTTGATTATCCACGACTTCGTGCTCCGTAGATATTTCGTTCAACTTAGGTTCTTTCAAGTCGGGTACCACTGGTTCTGATTTTTGGTTGGCTAGGGTGGTCTCGCCATCTGCACCCATCCGCTCGACGAAGCTAAGGGCAATGAAATCAGGTAATCCCCGATCTGATAAACTTTCTGTTTTTATTTTTTCATATTCTTTTGTTTTGACAATTTTTTTGGGGTCGTTGTCTTGTTTGGTCCTTGGTTTAATCTCATTTAGTTGCGTTTTTTGCGCCTCAGGTGTTTTAGTTCTAGAGGTATCTTCTCCACTGCTGCGGCTGGCTCGTGTACTTTTCTGCGTTGGTTTGTTCTCTAAGTCTTTAATTTTAGGAATGGTTTCTTCACTGCCCATCCTATGTTTCATACGTGGGATTTCTGCTTTAACTAAACGTTCAATGTCTGCAAAGTTTTTTTCATCTTTACTCACACAAATCATCATTGCTGTGCCTGGCTTGCCGGCGCGGCCTGTACGGCCAATACGGTGCACGTAATCTTCGGCGTGACTGGGCACGTCGTAATTAAAAACATGACTTACATTGGGAACATCTAAGCCACGGGCGGCTACATCTGAGGCTACTAAAAACCTCAAGGTTCCAGATCTGAACCTATCTAATGTCTCCATACGTTTGGATTGTTCCAAATCTCCATGTATTGGCGCTGCGTCTAAACCATATTTTTTCATAGACTTTGCTACAACATCTACATCAGTCTTTCTGTTACAGAAGATTATAGCGTTGGTACAATTTTCAGCTTCATCTTCTATCATGCTGCGTAATAATTTTCGCTTTTCTGTACCTTCTAGGGTTTTTTTACTTGCTTTAAACATTAGTACAGACTGGGTGATTGTTTCAGAGGTACTTGCCGCTCGTGCGACTTCAATCTTTGCTGGAGCTGAGAGGAATGTATTTGTGATCCGCTCGATTTCTGGCGCCATTGTCGCGCTAAAAAATAGTGTTTGTCTCGTAAAAGGCGTAAGGCTAAATATTTTTTCAATATCTGGTATGAAACCCATGTCTAACATCCGGTCAGCTTCGTCTACTACCATTATTTGAACGCCAGTTAATAGAAGTTTTCCACGCTCAAAATGGTCCAGTAGACGCCCTGGAGTTGCTATTAAAACGTCAACGCCCCTATCTATTAGCTTGTCTTGTTCTTTAAAACTTACGCCACCAATTAATAGAGCTTTGGTTAACTTGCTATATTTAGTGTAAGTATTAAAATTCTCTGCAACCTGAGCGGCCAACTCTCGTGTTGGGCAAAGTACCAGACTGCGCGGCATCCTTGCTCGTGCGCGCCCGCGATCTAATAGTGTTATCATAGGAAGAGTGAAACTTGCTGTTTTACCAGTTCCTGTCTGGGCTATACCTAAAACATCTTTACCTTCTAAAGCTGGTGGGATCGCGCCCGCCTGAATTGGAGTAGGATTTTCATATCCCGCATCAGAAATTGCTTTTAAAACTTTTGTGCCCAAATTTAGGTCGGTAAATTTTATCATGTACGTCCAATAAGATGCGCCGTCAGTTTGCTAATGAAACGGCATGTTTTGGGCTAAGTTCTACCGAGCCCACTGGTGTTGCTCACCTATCAACGCCGTCGGTATAGGTCTTAATAAGGATTAGGTCAAACACACACTTAAACCAAAGATTTGCATTTGTTTAGACAGGCATTTAATTGGGTTTCAGTTTGTTTTTCTTGTCACCAATGTCCTAAATCATCATTTCTTTGGTCGCTGTGAGTGATACTTCGGGATAGTCCCTTACAATTCGGTCAATATCCCACTGAAGCCTTGTCAAAAATACTATATCACCATCATTGTCAGTCGCTATATGCTGCTTGTTTTTATTTGTAAGATCTTCAATGCTGGCTTTGGTTCCGGACACCCAACGGGCTGATGTAAATTGGCTTGCCTCAAGTCGGACTGGTAATCCATATTCTAGTTCTATTCGGCTTGCTAAAACCTCAAATTGAAGTTCCCCAACCACTCCTACGATAAAACCGGAGCCCATCATTGGCCTAAATACTTTTGCGGCTCCTTCTTCAGCAAACTGCATCAAAGCTTTTTCTAGGTGCTTAGCTTTCAGTGGATCACCCGCCCGTACGTTTTGAAGAAGTTCTGGAGCAAAACTTGGAATACCTGTTGCATTAAGAATTTCACCTTCTGTTAAGGTGTCACCAATACGCAATTGACCATGATTTGGAATACCAATGATGTCACCAGCCCAAGCTTCTTCTGCAAGCTCTCTATCGGCTGCCAAAAATAATACTGGATTTGAAATAGCCATAATTTTTTTACTTCTTACATGTAAGAGTTTCGCACCACGTTTGAAATGTCCGGATGCAACGCGCACAAAAGCGACACGGTCTCTATGTTTTGGATCCATATTTGCCTGAACTTTAAATACAAACCCAGTCACCTTTTTTTCATCGGGCGAAATTTTTCTTGGTTCTGCTTGCTGTGGTTGTGGTTCAGGTCCAAAATTTACTATACCCTGCATGAGTTCTTGTATTCCGAATGAGTTTATTGCTGAGCCAAACCAAATGGGGGTCATTGTTCCGTCTAAAAGAGCCTGTCGATTAATTTTAGGCAGCAACTCGCGCGCCATATCAATTTCTTCTAAAAATACTTTTAAAAGAACTTCTGGTATGTGCTCAGTTAATGCAGGATCATTGAGACCGTTTATAGCTATTGATGCAGATACTTTATTTCTATCGGCGCGATCCATTAATTCAAGCCGATCCCTTAGGATGTCATATGTGCCCATGAAGTCGCGGCCACGGCCGATTGGCCAGGACGCTGGTGTTACATCAATTGCTAAATTTTCTTGAATTTCGTCAATTATATCAAATGTATCTCTACTTTCTCTATCCATTTTATTGCAGAATGTGAGAATGGGCAGGTCACGCATACGACATACTTCAAATAATTTTTGGGTTTGGCTTTCGATACCTTTTGCACCATCTATCACCATAACGGCAGCATCTACTGCCGTAAGTGTTCGATAAGTGTCTTCCGAAAAATCTGAGTGACCTGGTGTATCAACCAAATTAAACCGGTAGTCTTTATAATCGAAAGACATTGCGGAAGCTGACACTGAGATTCCCCGATCTTGCTCCATTTTCATGAAATCGGATCTTGTTCGCCGTGACTCTCCTTTAGCCCTCACCTGTCCTGCCATTTGAATTGCACCTCCATAAAGAAGGAACTTCTCTGTCAAAGTTGTCTTGCCTGCATCAGGGTGGCTGATTATTGCAAAAGTTCGCCTGCGCGCAATTTCTGGTGGAAGAATAGAGTGGTTTCCTGGCATGGGCTGCGTATAGGCAAAGAGCCTACCATTAGCAATAAATCTTCTAGATTGGATAGGTATGTCTTTATGAATACTGTTTGATTTCTGTTTTACTATCGTCGATTTGTTAATCAGACTCAGCTATTATTTTAGAGAAACAAGGGAGCCTAGTTAAATGGATATGGGAATAGTGGGAAAAACAGCATTAATTTGTGGTTCGTCAAAGGGCTTGGGACGGGGGTGTGCAGAAGCTTTAGCAGCAGAGGGTGTGAATTTGATTATAAATGCTCGCACTGTATTGGAACTAGAAGAGACTGCAGAGGACATTCGCAAGGCCTATGCGGTTGAAGTCAAAACTGTGGCTTGTGACGTCACTACAATCGACGGCCGGAGTAAAATTTTAAATACAATCAAAAAATTAGATATTTTGGTAACAAACGCAGGTGGGCCGCCTCCTGGTAAGTGGCATGACTGGGAGCGAGAAGATTTTTTGGCTGCACTTGAAGCAAATATGCTTGCGCCAATTATGCTCATGAAAACCTATCTTCCTTCTATGATGAAACAAAAATGGGGACGTATCGTAAACATTACTAGTCAGTCGGTTAAGGCCCCACTTGCCAATTTAGGGCTCTCTAACGCCGCACGCACAGGGCTTACGGGCTATGTAGCAGGAACTGCTCGGCAGGTTGCCTCTCATGGTGTGACCATCAATAATTTATTACCGGGAGTTC
The DNA here is from genome assembly GCA_017856985.1 of Planktomarina sp. GTDB lineage: Bacteria > Pseudomonadota > Alphaproteobacteria > Rhodobacterales > Rhodobacteraceae > Planktomarina > Planktomarina karensis. The sequence continues at coordinate 34,727 of JAFMEA010000008.1, read as the reverse complement.
ACGACACTGATCGAATTGTTTCAATAGACAAAAATGTTATGAAAACCGAAGGTATCAGCATGGATGCCGTAAAAGCTCGTCGCAAGTCGAGTATACCGGTCGGGCGGTATGGAACTAGGGACGAATTTGGTGCTGCCTGTGCATTTTTGTGTTCGCAGCATGCAGGGTTTATTGTTGGTCAAAATATTTTATTGGATGGGGGTGCAGTTAACGCAACAATTTAAACCCTAACTAGGTAAATTATATTCATAATCAAATAGTATTTTTTACATTCAGTTGTCTAAAAACTTCGTCGTATAGGACAATAAGCGAGCCTAAAGTTTGTCGGTTGATGCTCCTTTAATTTTATTTCAGACTAAAATATTTGGTATTAGAAAATGTGGTTCATCTTAAAATGAATTTAAAATGGAAGCCTTGTGGTGACTTGTTGCTAATCGTATCGGCTGCAATTACATAACTCTGAGTATTTTAGTCAGTTAGGTTTTTTTAATTGTCCAATTCGAGGCTTGAAATTAGAAATTTATCACTCAAGTTTGGTGATCGAGTTGCTGCTGATAACATTAACCTTGTCCTTGAGCCAAGTCAGGTAACTTGCCTTTTGGGTCCTTCCGGATGTGGAAAGTCCACTACTTTGCGTATAATTGCCGGAGTCGAACTCCAAGATAGTGGTGAAATTTATGTAGATAGAGACTTAATTTGCAATGGTTTAGTTACAACACGTCCTGAATATAGAAATATAGGCATGATGTTTCAAGATTTTTCGTTGTTTCCGCATTTAAATGTCTTGGAAAATGTTGCTTTCGGTTTGCGTGGTTCAAGGGCGTCTCGTAGGCTCCGATCAGAGCGTCTGCTTGAGCGAGTGAACTTATCGAGCTACGCCTCGAAAATGCCTCATGAATTATCAGGCGGCGAGCAGCAGCGGGTGGCTTTAGCAAGAGCAGTAGCACCTCGGCCTAAAATCATGTTGCTTGACGAGCCTTTTTCGGGCCTCGATGACCGCCTGCGTGACAATATTCGTGACGAAACTTTAAAAGTATTGCGTGAAGATGGTGCCGCAGTGTTGATGGTGACCCACAGTCCATCAGAGGCAATGAAAATGGCGGACGAGATTGCTTTGATGCGAAATGGCAAAATTGTACAAAAAGGCACGCCTTATACTATATATAATTCTCCGACCGATTGTGAGGCTGCTGCTTTTTTTGGTGATATAAATATAATGGTGTCTTCGGTTGAAAAGTCGCTGGTACAAACACCTTTTGGAGAGTTTTTTGCACCGGGTCATGCAGATGGGACGATGCTTGATATAATAATCCGACCTCAACACATTCGGATTGATTTTGATCGTGCTGGACAGGGTCCAAGCCCAACGGACGCTATGGGTCAAGCTGCACGAGCAACAGTTTATCGCGCAAGGTTTTTGGGCCAAATTTCAATTATAGATTTTAAACTAGAAGACGGAACAATTTTGACAGCATCGGTTCCATCCGTTTTTTTACCAAAAGTGGGAATGCCGTTCTGGCTTCTGGCGCCACGAAAACATTGCTATGTATTCCCAAAATAGTACAAATAAATTGCAATGACTTTTTATTTGCTTTCTACCAGTCCGAATTTAACATAAGAATAGCTAACTGATAATTGAAGGACATATGATATGACCCCAGCATTCCTAACCAATATCCCACCAATGGGTTATTTAATAATCGCACTTGTTGTCTTGGTCCTCTTTGGAAGAGGCAAAATTTCTGCTATGATGGGAGAGATGGGAAAAGGAATTACGGCTTTTAAAAAGGGCGTAAGCGATAATCAAACAGAAATTGAAGACGCTGCCTCAGAGGTGGCTAAAGATGTCACCCCAGAAGATGAAAAAGATAAATCCTGATTTATTTGTAACCCAGAAATTAAGGAGGCACCTCGATGTTTGGGTTGGGATGGGCGGAAATTATGGTCGTCGGTGTAGTCGCTCTCATTGTAATTGGTCCCAAGGAGTTACCAGTTGTATTCCGAAAAGTTGGTCAGTTTATCGGAAAAGCCAAGGCAATGGCCCGCGAATTTACCACGGCTATGAACGAAGCCGCTGATGAATCGGGTTTAAAAGAGGCGGTAGATACGGTTAATGATGGTGTCTCGGGAATTAATGAAGTTAGCCAAAAAAACTGGACTGATTTTATTCCTGGTTCAGAAACTGAAAAATTAGCTAAAAAGCGCGTTGCGAAATCTAAAAAACTGCACGTTGATGCAACAAAAAAAGTACAAAGAAATGTGGGTGCAAACGGAATTGAAACACCCAAAATTAAGGAACCAGAAGTAGCAGATACATTTAAAAAGAAGTTTGAAAATAAGAAAAATATTACGAAAAACAAAATAAATCAGAGCATTGCAAGTAAAGTAATAACAAAAGAAACAAATACTAAAGCTGGGCCAAAATCTAGAAGCAAAACAACGTTAAAAAAAGCTGTAAAAGACACAGCCTTAAAGGATAATGATTTAAAACCTGGTAAATTAACATGAGCAGTCAGGACAAAAGTCCAGAGGATTCATCGGCACCGTTAATTGAACATCTGGCAGAATTGCGTACATGCCTTATCCGGGCGGCACTGGCCTTCATTATTGGTCTTTTTGCATGCTTTTTTGTGGCAGAATATATTTTAAATTTTTTAGCTGAACCAATAGCTGATATTTTAAGAAGACGCGGTGAGGTTGCTCAATTGATATTTACCGCACCACAAGAAAAGTTTTTTGTCTTAATTCGGATTTCAGTTATTTTTGGTTTTGGGGTATCGTCGCCTTTTATTGGATATCAATTGTGGCGTTTTGTGGCTCCGGGGCTATACAAAACTGAAAAAAAAGCTTTTTTACCATTTATCATTGCGTCACCCGTTCTTTTTTTAATGGGTGCGTCTTTCGCTCATTATGTCGTAAGTCCTTTGGCGCTGAACTTTTTTATTGGCTACGCCGACATTATGCCGACGGTGACGGCTATGATTACTGGAACTGAATCGCAGACTCTAGATACCGAGCTAAAGACACGTTTTTTAGGTTCAGTTCGAGAAACACTGGACGTTGTGTTGAAATTCATTATGGCGTTTGGTGTTTGTTTCCAACTGCCGGTTCTACTTACCTTAATGGGAAAGGCAGGGCTTGTGTCCGCCGCAGGTCTTCGTAACGTACGCAAGTACGCCGTTGTGGGTATTTTGATTTTGGCGGGTATCGTAACCCCACCCGACGTGGTTACTCAAGTAATTTTGTTTGTAGTCGTTTATGGCTTGTATGAGGTTTCAATTTGGCTCGTTGTCTATGTTGAACGTAAACGTAATACCTTTTTAAAAGAGCAGGGCTTATCAGACGATGATTTATTCAAACCTGAAAATGACGCGAACGACGTGTGATGGATCAAAATTTTTTAAAGAGAATTGCTGATGCGCTTGATCGTCTTTCGCCAATACCTCTCGAGATACTTGCGTTGGAAGAACATGATGTATTTTTGTGGCATGCAAATCCTGATCACCTTGAACCAATAACTAATGTAGCAAGCGTCGACATGAGGTTATTAGTTGGAATTGATAGTGCAAAGGCTAGCTTGCTGAAAAACACTATTCAATTTGCGGAAGGAATGTCCGCGAATAACGCTTTGTTATGGGGGTCCCGTGGTATGGGGAAATCTTCCTTAGTTAAGGCTGTGCACACTAAAGTGGTTCAGACGGGCTTGCCATTAAAGATAGTTGAGTTGCAGCGTGATGATTTATCAACAGTTACGCGCCTATTAGCCTTGTTGCGAAACTCCCGGCATCGTTTCATCCTTTTCTGTGATGATCTATCGTTTTCCTACGATGATCAAAATTACAAGTCACTCAAAGCAGTTTTGGATGGTGGAGTTGCAGGGCGACCTAGAAATGTAATTTTTTATGCCACTTCTAATCGAAGACATTTGATGCCACGTGATATGATTGAGAATGAGCGTTCAAGTGGTATAAATCCCAGTGAAGCTGCGGAAGAAAAAATAAGTTTATCAGATCGTTTTGGCTTGTGGCTTGGCTTTCATCCTTGTGATCAAAACCAATATCTTGAAATGATTTCCGGCTACTGTGAGAAATATGGCTTGAATATAGAAACTGATACTTTAATGGCTGAGGCTATCGAATGGCAGGCGACGCGCGGTGCACGTTCAGGTCGGGTGGCTTGGCAGTTCTTTGTTGACTTAGCTGGAAGAAACGGCTTGTCGATATAATTTTAATATATTTTTTAAAGATTAGATATAATCATCTGGATCTACTGACTCTAAACCCTTTCGTACTTCGAAGTGAAGAAACTCTGGTGACCCTTTGTTAACTTCAGCAATCTTTTGACCACGAGCAACGCTATCCCCCTTTTTAACAATGAGCTTATCGATATTTGTATAGACGGTGAGCAATCCCTCATCATGTTTGATTACTAAAATAGAAACTCCATTTGTATCTTTTGTGACAGCTGCGATGGTTCCCTTTTCAGCTGATAAAACGTCTGAGCCAGCCTTGGCGCCAATATCAATACCTTCGTTAGTACCCTTATTATAGGCCCGAATAATATTCCCAGTGGCTGGCCGAGCAAATCTCGTACTTGTTATTAGTGTGGATGTGCTTTCCTCAACTTTGGTAATAGAGCCATCAGTTACGACTTTGGTTTTATTTGACTTGTCGTCAATTTCTGGTTCAGGCTTGTTACCGCTTGGTGGAGCAGGTGCAATGGTACCCTCGCCGGGAGCGCTAATTTCATTGAATTTTTTGAGGTTTGTCGGTATTAATAGAAATTGACCTGTTCGAATATTTTTTTGTGGGCCAAGTCCATTCCAATTTGAAAGTGCGGATACAGATACATCGTATAAGCTGGCGATTGTCGTTGCAGTTTCCCCAATTTGAACTTTGTGCCTTACAGGTTCCAAGCCTTCGGTCGCCTTAGAGCCTGTAACTTGTCTATCGTCCAGCTCACTTACACTCACGACGATTGGTTTAAGAGGTGTCGTAGCATTGCTAATTGTTATAATGTCGCGCGGTAAGGCTACTATTTCACCATTTCGTAAAACCGCATCAGGCGTGATTCCATTATAGCGCGCTAATAAATTAGAATTTATGCCAATACGATCAGCAATATCTGCTATGCGGTCACCATGCTTTGCAACTGCAACTTGGTAACTTAAAAATTTTATTATGCCTCGTCCATCTGGAGCGGGACGAACTGATAATGCATTACGTGCCGCTGCCGATGTGTCAAGTATACCACCGAGATTACTCCGCAAGTCGAGATCAAGGGTTTGATCACATCCCCCAAGACCGCCCACTACAATTAGAGGTAAGAGGGCACTCTTATTAAATCTTTTCTTCATTTAGTTGTCTCTTTTTCATTACTCTTCTAGAATTTAAATCTATATACCCTAACCATACGTTCTTCCAAGACCCTCGATAAGAGGCACAAATCGCACTGTTCGCAGTTCTTGGTGCTCTAAACCTTGGTCTGTTTTTTTTATTTTGACTAATGTTTGCATTGTATCAGATTGGCCAACTGGCAGCACCATAACGCCGCCAGGGCGTAATTGGGCTAGTAACGTGCTTGGTGTGTCTTCACTTGCTGCGGTAACTATTATGCGATCAAAGGGCTCTTGGTCAGGTAATCCCTGGCTGCCATCAGCTGTGAATGCAGTAATGTTGGGTATATCTTGGTTCTCAAATACTTTTCGAGCTGCTATTGTCAGTTGGCTGTGACGGTCGACAGTGTACACCCGCCGAGCTAATTGGCTTAAAATAGCCGCCTGATAGCCTGAACCAGTGCCTATTTCTAAAACTTTATCACGTGCCTGCACGTTAAGTGCTTCAGTCATTATAGCTACGATTGAGGGCTGAGAAATAGTTTGACCACAGCCAATAGGAAGTGGCGTATCTTCGTAAGCTTGATCTGCAAAGGTATCGCTAATATAGTTTTTACGATCGATATTTTCCATCGCTGTGAGTACACGTTTGTTAGTTACTCCGCATGATCTTAAGGAAAATAAAAATTGCATTTTTTGTTCGGCTGAACTGATCATCAGTTAACCTAAGACTTTTGCTAGATTGGCTAGTTGATCATGAGCTGTTAGGTCTGCTCTCATTGGTGTTATTGAGATAAACCCAGCCAGGTTTGCTGCGGCATCAGTGCCAGCCTGTGTTGGCACCTGCTGAGACTGGCCTTGCATAAATAAAAATTTACGACCGTTTGGAGACTTTCTTGCTTGGGCATTAAAAGCGCCATCGCCACGATACCCTTGAGATACAGATTTCATGCCTAAAACCTTAGCCGCTGGAACGGGAGGAAAGTTGATATTATAAAATAGTGCGTAATCCTGAGCGCGTTTGAAGCCATTTTTCAAACAAGCATTAATGGCCGCGGCACCGTTAGCTCTACTGGACTCGAAGGTATCTTTTAGGTTGGTATTCTCCGGCCCATAAAATTGTGACAATGCTATTGCGGGAATGCCTGCTAACGCACCCTCTATTGCAGCACCAATTGTCCCAGAATAGAGGGTATTCTCTGCGGAATTGTTACCCTTATTTATCCCTGATAATATCAAATCAGGCGTTTTTGGCATTAAATCATAAAGACCCGCTAAAATACAATCTGCTGGCGTCCCTTCTATAGAATAATTATTTAATCCATGTTCATGAACTAAAACTGGTTTGGTATAAGAAATACAGTGTCCAACACCGGATTGTTCAGAATGTGGTGCCACTGTCCATACTTCGCCTTGAGGTCCGGCTATTTCAAGCGCCACTTCATTTAGGACCGCAAGACCAGGAGCCGTGATCCCATCATCATTGGTAATTAATATACGCATAGTTATTGGTTAGATTGTTGCAGCAAGACGAGCAAGGCTACTTTGGTACCTTATAGAGTTAAATTACGAATTTAATGAATTTTTGTTACCATTTACTTAAAACCAAGTTCGCTGACGATGCACTTTGCTTCAACCTCACAACTGGATAAAGCTTCTCGATCCTCACCAGGAAAAAACCGTCCTCGGGTCGCAGTTGGCATTGGGGCAGGGCTCAGTATTTTTATTTTTGGACCAGTGTTCACGGTTTCGTTCTGCCAGCTTGTTGCCAAAAGGATTTGTGCAGCTTTTGTGGAGCCATAGCTTCCAAAAAATTTCTGACCAGAAAACTTGTCTTCAAAGAAAAGTGCTGTGCCCGCTTGACCCAATAGTGGAGCTAAATTTGTGATCAAAAATCCAGTTGATGTAATATTTAGTTTTATAGATTTTTCCCAATCCCGCTCAGCAATAAAATTTGCAGGCGCCAAGGGCGCTGCGTGAATGGCGCAATGCGCCCAGAGGTGTAGACCGCCCCACCTGTCATATATCATTTTGCATAAGTGGCGGACGGCATTTATATCAGTCAAGTCAATTGGAGCTAGCGTTGCTTTGCCCCCTTTCCTTTTGATTTGATCATCCAGCGCCTCCAAACCACCAGTAGTTCGTGCCACGGCGATAACGTGAAATTTTTTTGAGAGTTCGATGGCGAGGGATTTGCCTAAGCCGCGTGACGCGCCAGTAATTAGTATCGGATAAACCATGAGGAAGGTACTGCGTTCAAACTTCACGATGGTCAAGAGGTAGGCACTTGTCAAAACATAATAGTAATGATGTGTTATACCTATGGAATTTCAAATTAATCTTAATAAATTTTGGCACGATCCCTATCCATGTTTAGAGAAAATACAAGCCCTGGCACCCGTGGTATTTGTGCCCCAGCTTGACGCAGCTCTTATCACTCGGCGCATTGATGTATTTACGCAAGAAAAACGGATCGACTTATTATCTTCTCGCCAGCCATTAGGCCTAATGACCCGTCTGATGGGGGAGAATATGATGCGTAAGGATGGCGCAGCGCATACTTTAGAGCGGCAACAGATTTTTCCAAGTTTGAGCCCGCGCACGGTGGTTAATGTCTGGCAATCAGAATTTGAAACTATAACAGATAAAATTATCAATAAATTAAGAAAATATAAGAGCTTTGATTTGGTAAAAGACTTCGCGTTGCCGGTATCTGGGGCTGCTTTGTCGGCAATGACTGGTTTACGTCAAATGGCTGCCTCTGAAATGGATCAGGTAAGCCAGGCGATGATTGACGGCTGTGCAAATTACAAAGGAGATCCATCAGTTGAGGCTGCCTGTAATTCAGCGACAAAGGTTATAGAACGCCATATTGACTTAATGATCCCTGAAGTGAAGAAAAATCCAGATAATTCAGTTCTTTCAGTTCTAATACAGGCTGGTCAGCCGACTTATAATATTAAAGCTAATGTTAAATTAGTGATCTCTGGGGGTCAAAATGAACCGCGAGATGCAATAGCCGGTACTGCTGCTGCCCTGTTGATGCATCCATTAGCATTTTCGCATATTTTAAAAACAAAGGAATGGAATCAAGCATTTATGGAATATTTACGTTGGATGTCTCCCATTGGCATGAGCCCGAGGCAAATGACGCGTGATTGTAGTATACTTGGATATAATTTTAAAAAAAATGATAGGGTGTTTTTGATGTATGGCGCTGCCAATCGTGACCCATCAGTATTTGATGATCCTGGTATATATAATGTTCACAGGAAAACTGGACTGGCTATTCCATTTGGCGCTGGACCGCATTTTTGTGCGGGAGCCGCCGCCAGTAAAGCCTTGATAGCCGGAGTGGCACTTCCTAAACTTTTTACGGCATTTCCTGCGATGAAATTAACTGTGCCCGTGGAGTGGGGCGGGTGGGCTTTTCGAGGGCCTCTTGCAGTTAATGTGATGAGTGGGCTGTAATAGAGGCGTAATTTGAACATTTAAATTATTAGGTTTTCGGTCAGAAAAACCTCTTAATAAAATAATTAAAACATTTTTGATATTTTAGAGTTAAAGCGTTCTGCTCTATTCGGCAGCTTTAATTTCAAATCCATTAGTGATTTGATCTGAAGGTATAACTGGATAGTCACCGCTAAAACAAGCGTCGCAATATTGCGGTTGAGAATTATTACGATTTGTACCGTTTACCGCTCGATAAAGTCCATCAAGAGAAATAAATTTTAGGCTATCAACTGCTAAGTGATGGCGCATTTCCTCCTCACTCATAGTTGCTGCTAGAAGTTTTTCACGTTGCGGTGTGTCTACTCCGTAAAAGCATGGCCATGCCGTCGGTGGGCTTGCAATCCTAAAATGTACCTCAGCGGCTCCAGCGTCTAAGATCATCTCTTTAATTTTTCTGGAAGTTGTTCCGCGCACTACGCTATCGTCCACTAGTATTACTCTTTTTCCCCGAATTAATGCCCTATTTACATTTAACTTTAAGCGAACACCCATATTACGGATCTGTTCGCTTGGTTCTATGAATGTACGACCCATATACTGGTTGCGAATAATACCCATGGCATAGGGAATGTTTGACTCAAGTGAGTAGCCAATTGCTGCTGGCGTGCCGCTGTCTGGTACAGGGCACACAAGGTCAGCATCCACGGGAGACTCTTTTGCTAACTCACGTCCTATTGCCTCTCTTGTTTCATAAACACTACGCCCACCCAAAATGCTGTCAGGACGGCTGAAGTAAACATGTTCAAATATACAAAACCTTGAGCGAGCGGGCCGAAAAGGGTAGCTACTCTCTAAACCCTTATTAGTAATAACCACCATCTCTCCAGGATTAATATCACGTATGAATTCAGCTCCAATTATGTCTAAAGCGCAGGTTTCAGAACTTAAAGTCCAACCATCTCCCACTTTTCCCAAAACTAAGGGCCGGACCCCTAAAGGATCTCGAACCCCAATAAGTTTTGTTCCAGTCATTGCAACTATTGAAAAAGCTCCCTCTACGCGTCGAAGGGCATCCTCCATGCGTTCTGGAATATTTTGCTGTAAACTTCGAGCCATTAGATGGATAATACACTCACTATCTGATGATGACTGAAAAATTGAGCCGCGTTCGATTAATTCTTTTCGCAGCGCAACGGCGTTTGTAATATTCCCATTGTGGGCGATTGCGGCGCCACCCATTGCAAACTCACCAAAAAAAGGTTGCACATCTCTTATTGCTGTATTGCCTTTTGAACCTGCTGTAGAATAGCGGACATGCCCGATAGCTATATCACCAGGAAGTTGCTCAATTACTTTGGGATCTGTAAAATTATCGCGGACATAGCCAAAACGACGAACTGAATTAAAACCATTTTCTTGGTCATATGCCACGATGCCGCCGGCTTCTTGACCGCGGTGCTGCAAGGCATGTAACCCTAACGTCGTCAAATTTGCTGCGTCCCGCGTGCCTATAACCCCGAAAACGCCACATTCTTCGTGTAGTTTATCATCGTCAAAAGGGTTCGTTTGCATCTGGGAAAGCTGCGGGGTCAAGTTGAAGGCTCCAATCATTGACGATTTATTTAATTTACTACGTTGTACCACACTAAGTGTTACCTTCCATTACAAGGCTTTTTTCTCTTTGATCGTATTGCGTAAGAATATGTAACTCTTTTTTTAATAAACGTTAGGAGCTACCCTTCATCGCGTTTTATTTGCTGCATTCGTTTATCAAATGATCATATTGGGTACGGACCCAATCCAGTGCTGTCTCTGGATTTTGATTTTTAAAGTCATCGGCGTAGTATTGAAAAATTGTGGCAGATTTTGACGTTTCTATAGAGATAACTTTTTGGTTTGGCATAACTGTAAAATATACAAAAAAGGCAGCTATAACTAATACTAATCCACGACAAATACCAAATATAAAGCCTAAGTTTTTGTCTAAACCGCTTAAGATAGATTTTTGTACCAATGAGGAAAGCAATGGTGTGAATATCGATACAATTAATAGGGCTATTGCAAAGATAACTGCAAAGCTTGCCAAAATTAATAATTCACAACTATCTCCCAGAATATCCCCTAAGTATGGAATTTGCCGTACCAGAGGCTGTGCCGTATCAGCAAAAATAAACGCTAGAATTGCTGCGGCAATCCAGCCCGCTATGGCCATACCTTCCCTGACTATTCCTCGCGAAAATGCCAATAGTGCAGATACCGCAATAATAACTATAACGCCAAAGTCTATTATTGTGAAACCATCCAAGACCCAACTCCCATTTGCATTAAATTAGCTTATACCAAATAATTCCTCAATAAAATCAGCTAAGTTTGCCTTTTCTAACACTGTCATACCATCTACCTCCCCATTTTTTTTCGAATTAGGAGTTATTGCTTTACAAAAACCAAGCTTTTGCGCCTCTTTCAACCTACTTTCAGATTGAGATACGGGACGCAATGCTGCTGAAAGAGAAATTTCACCAAATATTACGGTATCCGTTGGGAGCGGTAAATTTTCACGAGCTGAAATTAACGCCGCGGCAACAGCAAGATCCGCGGCTGGTTCAGTAACACGCATACCACCGGCGACATTCATATAAACATCTAGTCCAGAAAATGGAATACCACAGCGTGCTTCTAAAACTGCTAAAATCATTGCCAGGCGTTGATTGTCCCAGCCAACTACGCTTCGACGCGGTTGGCCGTGCGGTGATGGTGCCACCAATGCTTGAAACTCGCAAAGAACCGGCCGGGTTCCCTCTATACCTGCAAAGACTGCAGCTCCAGGCGTAGGTTCCCTACGTTCGGCTAGGAATAACGCAGAGGGATTTTTCACTTCAACAAGCCCTTTACCGGTCATTTCAAAGACACCTATTTCATCTCCAGGGCCGAAACGATTTTTTACGGCTCTAAGTAGTCTAAATTGGTGATTTCGTTCCCCTTCAAAGTACAAAACTGTATCGACCATATGCTCAACCACTCGGGGGCCAGCAATTTGGCCATCTTTAGTCACGTGTCCTACCATTATTACGGCGACACCCCTGCGTTTTGCATAACTTGTGAGCTCGTGTGCTGAAGAGCGGACCTGGCTAACAGATCCTGGGGCTGCTTCTATGTGGTCTGCCCACATTGTTTGTATTGAGTCTATTATAACGAGATTTGGTTTTTCGTGATCTAAAGTCGTAAGAATGTTCCGAAGATTAGTTTCTGCTGCTAGAATTACTGGGCTGTTAGTGAGGCCTAATCGTTCTGCACGCATTCGAACTTGTGCAGTAGACTCTTCACCGGAAATATAAATAACCTTTAGACCATTTCGGGCAAACCGAGCGGCAGCTTGTAAAAGTAATGTTGATTTACCAATGCCTGGATCACCTCCCACTAACACTGCGCTGGCATCGACTAAACCACCCCCAAGGACTCGGTCCAGTTCTGCTACACCGGATTTTGTTCGTGCTGGTGGGGTTTCTTTTGTCGCCAAATCGGTCAAAGTGATAAGGTTGCCCCTTTTACCCCCAAGCGTTTTGCTTGGTCCGCTAGCTAGGGGTCCTTCGTCAGTTAGGGTATTCCATGATCCACAGCTGTCGCATTGGCCGGACCATTTGCTATGTCCAGTGCCACATTTTGTACATGAGTATGTAAGTTTTGGCATTAATGGCCCTATACCTTCTTATTAAAAATATTTTTATACCAATTTTAACCCACTGAGGATCCATGATGAAATGAATTTTGTATTTTTATATTTATGTGCGTTCTCTAGTCCAATCAAGTTTACTATCGGAGTGTTTTGATGGGCCCCTTTGCAATCCCATGAATAAATTGGTTTACGTAGGAGTTCCCACTGTCTTTAAGGTTGGAGCGTGATCCACACCATTGAATTTTACCGTCATGCAGCATTGCTACTTGGTCGGCTATCGCCATTACGGAGGTCATGTCATGCGTTATCGTCATTGCTGTGACGCCTAGTTCCACTACTATTTCTCTTATTAATTCATTTATTACGCTGGACATAATGGGATCTAGCCCAGTGGTTGGTTCATCAAAAAATATAATTTCAGGGTCTGTAGCAATTGCACGGGCCAAACTAACTCTTTTTTGCATACCACCCGACAACTCTGCTGGATACTTATCCGCAATTTCTGGACCTAAGCCAACGCGACGTAACTTTTTTATAGAAATCTCCCGGGCTTCGTCTTTTGGTCGCTTTTGGCTACCACGCTGCAATCGAAATGCTATGTTTTTCCATACGGGTAACGAGTCAAATAACGCACCGCCTTGGAACAGCATCCCAAAACGCTCCAGAAACTGATCATGTGCGGTTTGGTTAACATCGACCCCATCAACAATTATTGTGCCGCTATCGGGCTTGATTAGACCGAGTACAGTTTTAATCAGTACCGATTTTCCAGTGCCTGAGCCGCCGATTATTGCCATGCTTTGGCCACGGTTTATGTCTAAATTAATATCACGCAATACATGATTGTTATCAAACGATTTTTTTATATTTTTAAAATGTATCATACAGTAAATAATAATGCTGTAAGTGAAAAATTTATTGCTAGAATTAACACTGCAGCTGCTTGTACCGATGATTTAGTAGCACTTCCAACGCCTTGAGCGCCGTGGTTAGAGTTTAACCCGAAATAACAACCCATTAGTGTGGCTATTAAGCCAAAAGAAGCTCCCTTTACCAAAGACGACAATATATCTGCAGCAGTTAAGAAGTGCACCGTACTGAGTATGTAACTGTTAGGGTTAAATCCAAGGCTTTGGGTCGAAACTAAAAACCCACCAAAAACACCAAGACTATCAGCCACAAGAACCAAAATTGGACCAGTTATAATTCCTGCTAATACCCTTGGCATAACTAGATATTTCATTGGATTTGTCGAAAGTGTGATGAGCGCATCTATTTGTTCGGTTACCTTCATTGTTGCAAGTTCAGCTGCTATTGAGCTTGTAACGCGTGCCGCAATCATTAGCCCGACCAAAACTGGACCTAATTCTCTTACCATGCCAATTGCTACTATTTGAGGAACAACTTCAGTAGCATTAAAACGTGAACCTCCTGAGTAAATCTGCAACGCCAATGCAGCACCAGTAAAAGTAGCAGTGAGGCCAACTACAGGCATGGATAGATAACCAATATTAAATATATTTGAGATAATTTCGCGTAGATAGAAAGGTGGACGAAAAATATAAGAAAGCGCCTGACCAGCAAATATAGAAATTTTCCCAGTAGATACTAAAACCTGTATCAAAAACCTTCCTAAATCAGACACTATTTTTGCTAACGCCATTTTTATTTGCTCACATATCGCCGGTTATAGCGTGAACCCAAGGAAGTAAGTATTTCGTAGCCAATAGTTCCTGCCATCCCTGCAAGGTCATCGATATTTTGATGTTTGCCAATTATCTCAAGATCATTTGGCTCATAGTCTAAATTTGTTATGTCTACCCCGACCATGTCCATAGAGATACGACCAACTATCTTGCAGATATTATCGCCTGCCCAAAGACTTCCGTTGGGCGAAATTGATCGCATTAGTCCGTCAGCATAACCTGCCGCTACGGTTGCAATACGCGAGGGAACTTCAGCTTGCCACGTGCAACCATATCCCACTGTTTCGCCAATTTCTACATCGCGTATTTGAATGATTGGCAGGGATAATTGTACTACTTGGCCTGCGTCTGAGAATGGCGCACCACCGTAAAGGCCTATTCCAGGGCGTGTCATATCAAAATGATACTCGGGACCCAATAGAATTCCACCCGTTGCAGAGAGAGAGCGTTTCAGGTTTAATCCATCAGTCATGGATTGAAAAATTTTAAGTTGTTTTTTGTTCATAGGGTGATCTGGTTGGTCGGCACATGCTAGGTGACTTATCACTAACTCAGGTTTTAGTGTGAGCACCATTTCGCGGACAGCCTCCCACTCTAATAGCTCCATGCCCAATCTGTTCATTCCAGTGTCAAGCTGTATGCCAAATGGATGACCGGGTAGGGTCTCAACGTGGCGCGTAAGCTGAGTAAATGAATTCAACAATGGTATCAAATTTAGGTCATGGATTATCTCAGTGTCTCCACGCATATGACCTGAAAATACGAAAATATTCACATCGTCTGTTAACTCCATCCGGATCGCGGCGGCTTCTTCAGCCGCAGCCACAAAAAACTGTCGAACACCTGCATGATAAAGCGCATGTGCCACTCGGGCTGCATCTAAGCCGTATCCATCTGCCTTGACTACCGCTGCGGTTTCTACGTTGATTGCGCTTAGTTGATCTAGGGCAGTCCAATTGTTTGAAATACCTTTAAGGTTGATTGTAAGGTTACCGGTGCTCATCTCAACTTGTGATCTCGCTTCTGGTGGTGGGTCAAGCACATTATAAGATATTCTTATAAAAATTTAAAAAAAGTTGTCATCAGAATTGATTGTCTTTTTCTTGTTGCCACGGCTTTGCTATATTTCCAAAACGGGTAAATTGGCCCTCAAAACTGAGCTCAACGCTTCCAATGGGACCATGCCGCTGCTTTCCGATAACAACTTCGGCCCTGCCATGAAGCCGCTCCATTTCTTCCTGCCAGATCACCATCTTGTCAAGTTCATTGTCTCCTGGCTTTTCACGTTCTTTATAATATTCCTCACGAAATACAAACATGACCACATCAGAGTCTTGCTCGATCGAACCAGACTCGCGAAGATCAGAAAGTTGGGGGCGCTTGTCTTCCCGGTTTTCTACTTGCCGCGATAGCTGGGACAGCGCAATCACCGGAATATTCAATTCTTTTGCAATTGCTTTTAAACCCATAGTTATTTCTGATATTTCATTTACTCGGTTTTCTGTACGACCGGCGCCTCGTACTAATTGTAGGTAATCAACGAATAACGCGTCTAGGCCATGCGTGCGTTTTAGTCGACGCGCGCGAGCTGCGAGCTGGCTAATGGGCAGGGCGGGTGTGTCATCTATAAATAGCGGTGCCGCCTCTAACTCTTTAGCAGCATCGACAATACGCCGGAATTCATTTTCGGTGAAATCGCCACGTCTAATCTGGTTTGATGGGATCTCTGCTACTTCTGATAAAATTCGTGTTGCCAATTGCTCAGCGGACATTTCAAGACTAAAAAACCCAACCACGCCACCATCGATTGCCCCTTCTTCACCAGACGCTGTTATACCCTTTTTATATGCTCGAGCGATATTGAAAGCTATATTTGTTGCTAAAGATGTTTTACCCATTGAGGGTCGTCCGGCCAAAATAAGTAAGTCAGATTGATGAAGGCCACCAAGTTTTTTATCTAAATCTGTGAGACCAGTCGCGACACCAGCTAGACCACCTTCTCTCTGGTAAGCTGCGTTTGCTACCTTCACAGCATCTGTCACTGCCATTAGGAACGATTGAAAGCCTTGCTTTGTTTCTCCTTGATCGGCTAGCCTATAAAGCTCCTGCTCTGCTTCAACTATTTGTTCTTTAGGTGGGCTCTCGACATCTACTCTGGCGGCTTTTGCGGCAATATCGTTCCCAACAGATATCAATTCGCGGCGAATTGCCAAGTCATAGATCATTTCTGCATAGTCGCGGACTGCAAAGGTAGAGATTGCAGCTCCAGCAAGCCTTATCAGATAAGAAGCCCCTCCCAACTCGGTTAACCCTGCATCCTCTGCTAAAAATGCTTTCAAAGTAACGGGACTTGCAAGTTTATTGGTTGTGATACGAGCGCTTGCTATTTCAAAAATTCTGGCATGGACTGGATCATAGAAATGATGCGAGTTTATAACTGACGATATACGATCATAGAGGTCATTATTTGTCAGCAGCGCACCTAAAAGCTGCTGTTCTGCCTCTATAGAATGGGGAACGTCAATTGAAACATCAGAGGGTGCTTTCAATGATGTCAGCGTAGAAACTTCGTTCATAGACTTCTCCCTCACAACCAGTGTCTAAAATAAGATAATCTATTTGGCTATACATAACAATTTAGCGTAAAATATGTGGATAAGACGCAGTTTGAGCCTTTTTTCTGAAAATATTATATAAAATATACAATATCTGGTAGGCTGCTAGGTTTATTTGGAATATTTTGATTAATTATTTTAAAATTAGGATAAATTGTCCACAAAGCATCCACAGACATATCCAGACATTTATGTATTACTTCATATGTTTTTTTTGCCAAGATTCTGGAGAGTTAAGGAAAGACGTAACTTCAAGTAATGTGTTTTTATCAAATACATTCTGGTTTTTGGCTTCAGCTAGAACATCCCACCATGTACATAAGGAATGTAGTTTAATACCATGTTTTTCCAATATTATTTCTGTTTCAGGGAAGATCCCATAATAAAAAATTACTGCTGTATGCGCGCAAGTTGCTCCAGTTTCCCGAATGGCGTTCACAAATGAAATCTTGGAGCCACCATCTGTGGTAAGGTCTTCTACTAAGAGGACCCGTTGGCCTTTACTCATGACACCTTCAATTCTTGCATTTTTGCCGTAACCCTTTGCTTTTTTTCGTACGTAAGTCATCGGCAAAGCCATGCGTTCTGCAACCAGAGCTCCAAATGGAATGCCTGCCGTTTCACCGCCAGCGATATTGTCAAAGCTTTCAAAACCGACATTACGCATCACGGTAATAGTTAAAAAGTCCATCAGCGTGCTGCGAATACGAGGAAAGGAAATTAATTTTCTACAGTCAATATATGTGGGTGATGGCTTGCCTGAGGCTAGAGTGAAAGGTTCAATAGCATTAAAGTTTATTGCATTTATTTCAAGAAGCATTCGAGCCGTTAATTGGGCTATCTCTTCACGTTCGGGAAAGTTTCCAGTTATCATTCGAAAGTATTACTCCTATTTTTCTTGTTTAACTTGTTACTTTCCAGTGGATATCAATATTTGGATTGAAAAGAGTTATGGGGCCGTCATCAGTTTTAATTTGCTGCGGAAATATTACTGGTAAATCTTTATTTAAAGTAATTTTTCTTTTATTTGGCGACAGGCCATAAAAATTAGCTCCAAAAATTGAGGTGAAGCCCTCCAACTTATCTAAAGCGTTAGCACGGTCAAAAACCTCGGCGAGGCAGGGTATACTATTGCTAGCTGTATAAATGCCAGCGCAGCCACAACTACTCTCTTTGCTTTTATTCAGGTGTGGCGCGCTATCAGTTCCCAAAAAATAACATGAATTACCACTGGTAGCAGCTTCAATTAAACAAAGTCGGTGTTTCTCGCGTTTGGGTATTGGCAGACAATAGTAGTGTGGACGAATGCCGTCGGCCAAAATATTATTACGATTTATCATTAAATGGTGCGTTGTTATTGTTGCTGCTAATTTACCTGGGTCGGACCGAGCATAAGCCGCTCCCTCAGCAGTTGTAATGTGTTCCATGACAACTTTTAAACTCGGCAACCGTCGCCGCAGCGGATCTAGAACTTTATCAATAAACACAGCCTCACGATCAAAAATATCAACCTCATGGCTAGTTACCTCACCATGTACGCACATCGGCATACCTATATCCGCCATACATTCCAAAACAGGTTGCAATTTTTCAAAGTTTACTATTCCAAGCGCTGAATTGGTTGTAGCACCTGCGGGATAGAGCTTTGCGGCTATAACTATTCCAGAATCATAGGCTTTTTTAACATCATTAGGATCTGTTTTTTCCGTTAGGTATAAAGTCATTAATGGTTTGAAAGGGGACCCATTGGGCAGGGCGTCTTTTATGCGGCCCCTGTAAGCCACCGCGTCTTTATAAGTGATTACTGGGGTATTTAGATTAGGCATTATAAGTGCGCGCCCAAAATCACGTGCACTTTCAGGCACTACTGCGGCTAGAAGCGCTCCATCACGAAGGTGGAGATGCCAATCATCGGGTTGGGTAATGGTTAGCGTGTTTTTCATGCATCTTCTCTAACGATGCCAACAACTGCCTGCCAGACAATTTTTAGTATTTTAGATATATTTTTGATGAACGTTTTAGTATGAAGATTTATTAGCTACCTAGAGGCAATTACAATCGGGCGAATGTTTACCTTTGATGTTGTCTTGCATGTCGTTGACCTTCGAAGCATGGTATTCAACATTTAAGAATTATAATAGTGGGATTAGTCTAATGCTTACGTTCATACTGGCTTTAATTTCAGGATATTCGACAAACTACGTTGAGCCTGCATTGTCGACATTTTTAAAACCCCGGTTGGATTCGGTGTACTTCGATGTAGGAGAATACAAAACACTGACATTTATTTTACTACTGTTTTTAGTAGCGATATTTGGATTTTTAGCAAATGAAACAGTGCCTGCTTTTTTGATAGTTTTAGGAGGTGGTTTAGGGCTTTTTAGTTCTCCAGGTATTAGGGCGCTAAAGATCTTTTTAGACCAGCGTGACAAATATGATGATGAATAATATTTTTTTTGGGTTTACCTACTTTATTCGCTGATTAACGCCATGTTTTAATTTTATAATTCATAAATAGTCTAAATGTTTTTTATTTGAATTATTAATAGAGTTAAAATGACTTATTGATAAAACACTAATATATGCAAAATGAATTTTCATATAAAACTACGGCCACATTTTTTTACAAGCTGTTGTCAATCGCTTTGCAAGCACTGACAAGTACCTTTACCGCATCTACTGATTTATCGAACATCGCCTGTTCATCTCTATTCATTTGGATATCTATTATACGCTCAACACCACCGGCGCCAATGACAGTAGGAACACCGACATACATCCCCTTAAGTCCGAGCTCTCCGTCAACATGCGCGGCGCAAGGCAAAACACGTTTTTGATCTTTAAGAAATGCTTCTGCCATCTCAATAGCTGATGTGGCTGGTGCGTAATATGCTGAGCCTGTTTTTAAAAGCCCAACAATTTCTGCGCCTCCGTCACGAGTTCTTTGGATAATTGAGTCAAGCTTATCCTGACTAATCCAACCCATGCTTACCAAGTCCGGCAACGGAATGCCTCCTACTGTTGAATAACGTGCAAGTGGCACCATCGTATCACCGTGGCCACCCAATACGAACGCGGTTACGTCCCGCATTGATACGTTGAGTTCTAAGCTCAAAAAATGGCGGAAACGTGCGCTATCAAGTACACCTGCCATACCGCAAACCATATTGTGTGGAAGGCCTGAAAACTCACGCAAAGCCCAAACCATTGCATCAAGTGGGTTAGTTATGCAGATTACAAAAGCCTTTGGTGCATTATCTCGAATACCTTCGCCCACAGCCTTCATTACTTTCAAATTTATGCCTAACAAATCATCTCTGCTCATACCTTGTTTTCGTGGCACGCCTGCAGTGACAATACATACATCAGCACCAGCAATATCAGCGTAGGATTGTGTCCCAGATAAATCAGCGTCAAAACCCTCTGACGGCCCAGATTGCGCAATATCCAGCGCTTTTCCTTCTGGCATGCCTTCAGCTATGTCGAACAAAATGATGTCGCCTAACTCTTTAAGGGCGGCCAAATGTGCCAGAGTGCCGCCAATCATGCCGGAACCAATAAGGGCGATTTTAGGTCTTGCCATGGAAAACATCCTTGAATTTCAAAATATCAAATGCGGGATACACTGGAATTGAGGACATGCCAATAGTTCGGATAACTCTTGTGCACGTTTTAGAATTACAATTCTGCAGTAAACCTGCTTCGATGACCAAATATTAGAAACCTTAAAAGTAAGATCCTTTATAAAGTTATGTTGGCCCTTGCATTAAGACTTGAACCTTACTTTAAAAACATGGCAGTTAACCTCAAATTTTTATGAGGCTGTAATGATTTCGCGCCCCTACCGTTCCGTATTGTATATTCCTGGTGGCCGAGAAGGTGCGCTAAATAAAGCCCGGAATATACCCGCTGATGCTATTATCTTCGATTTAGAGGACGCAGTAGCTGTCACTGAGAAAGTTTCTGCAAGAGCTACCTTAGTTCAACAGCTTTTAGTTGGGGGATATGGGCGACGCACAAAAATCGTGCGGATAAACTCTCTTGAAACGCCATGGGGTTTTTCTGATATAGTTGCAGTTGCAGGCACCTCTCCTGACGTTGTCCTACTCCCAAAAGTTGATACAGCAAAAAAAGTTTTGGAACTGCGCTTGGAGATGTCCAAGTATGAAAGTTTAAATAAAACAAAAATTTGGGCAATGATGGAAACCCCAAGGGGAATTTTAAATGCTGTTGAAATAGCAGATTGTCCGGAGTTGGATGGCATGGTTATGGGCACAAATGATCTTGCCAAGGATCTCAACGTCCGTTTTGATTCAACGCGTAGTCCCATGCTCACTGCCCTTGGCTTAAGTATATTAGCTGCAAAGGCAGCAGGTATAATTATTTTGGATGGAGTCTTTAACGCATTTAAAGATGATGCGGGATTAATGCTTGAAGCTGTTCAGGGACGAGATTTGGGATTTGATGGAAAGACGCTAATACATCCAGCACAGGTAGATATCGTTAACAATGTGTTCTCACCAAGTCCCACAGAAATAGAGCTGGCGCACCGGCAGATAGAGGCCTTTAAAGAGGCGTCCCTAAATGGAGAAGGCGTAGCGGTAGTAGACGGTAAAATTGTTGAAAACTTGCATATTGAGACCGCGCGCGCCACGATAGAAAAGTCGGAGGTAATTTTGGATATGGAGAGAACGAGATAACAAACCGTAATTAATAACAGTGTGCATAAATTCTATTAAATAGTTAATCATACTTTTGAAATTGACCGATATTTTATTTGGTTTTACAAGTGTTAGGGCCCCTTATAATTGCTTTAGGGTAGCGTAGAGAGGTTTTTCGTTATCAATTATTTTAACTTGTTTCTTGGAGATTGGTAATGAAAACTAATACAGGTCGCTTTTTTGAGGATTATTCCATTGGACAGGTGATCGACCATGCTTGCCCAAGGACTCTTGGTTCTGGAGAAAGGGCCCTGTATCATGCTCTTTATCCTTCACGGCACGCTCTCTACTCTTCAGATTTATTCGCCCAATCTTGCGGTCTAAAATCAAGCCCAATTGATGATCTTATTGTATTTCACATTGTCTTTGGAAAATCGGTTCCTGATGTTTCAATTAATGCTGTCGCTAACTTGGGATATGCTGAAACGCGCTGGCTTGCTGCAGTCTACCCCGGTGACACCTTGCGAGCTAGATCTACCGTAATTGGATTAAAGCAAAACTCTAGCGGTAAAACTGGCGTTGTATGGGTTAAAACAGAGGGCTTTAATCAAAAAAATACAATGGTAATTTCATTTGTTCGCTGGGTGATGGTGCGCAAAAAAGGACCAACGGACGTTTCTTTTAAAACAATTGTTCCAAAATTAAAAAATGTTCTCGCAGCCAGTGAGTTATCCATACCAGAAAGCCTAAATTTTGACTCATATAATAAAGTACTTTCAGGCAGCTCATACGTTTTAAATGATTACCAGATAGGTGAAATTATTGACCACGCAGACGGTGTGACGGTTACTGAATCAGAGCATGTAATGGCAACGCGATTGTGGCAGAATAATGCTAAGGTTCATTTTGACACAACGGCACGGAGCGATGGACGGCGACTTATTTATGGAGGCCATGTGATTTCAATGGCTCGTGCACTATCGTATAATGGGTTGGCTAACATGCAAATTATTGCTGCAATAAATGGTGGATCCCACGCCAATCCTTGTTTTGCTGGCGACACTATTTACGCTTGGAGTGAAGTCCTCGATTCCGCTCAGACGCGTATTTCATCAATTGGTGCGATTAGACTAAGGTTAGTTGCTACGAAAGGCGCAGTTGGGTTGTTGCGAGATGAGAATAATA
Source organism: Planktomarina sp. (assembly GCA_017856985.1). Lineage (GTDB taxonomy): Bacteria > Pseudomonadota > Alphaproteobacteria > Rhodobacterales > Rhodobacteraceae > Planktomarina > Planktomarina karensis. The sequence goes on along the minus strand of JAFMEA010000008.1, from coordinate 12,099 downwards.
AATATTACGATGATGTTTTTCTTGACCTAGATTATTGGGCATTTGTCCCAGTATAATAGTTTTCTGTTTTAATTAGAAGTTTAGCATACAAGAAAGTTAAATAATTCGAGCTGACTTTTTAAATTTTTTATCGCTAATAAAATGTATCTGTTTAGCTTTTCTAACGAGATAAATTTTGTTTGTGAGGTAGTATTCAAGGGTTGATCATGGCAACAACGAACTAGTTCAAAAGATATTGTTCGAGAAGGAAATTAAAATGGCTGATGTCGAACGAGGTAAGCGCCCGCTATCACCTCATCTTACAATATACCGACCACAAATTACGTCAATTTCTTCAATTTTTATAAGAATTACTGGAAATGCATTGTTAATTTCAACATTGCTATTGGTTGGGTGGGTGTTAGGCGCGGCAATTGGCCCGACAGCATTTGGTGTAATAAACTTTATCATAACAAGTTGGTTTGGTAACCTTGTTATGGCCTTGTCGCTTTGGGCTCTTTGCTATCACGCCCTTGGGGGGCTGAGGCACCTGATTTGGGACAGTGGCCGCGGTTTAGGCTTGAAGGTGGCTGAGGCAATGGGCTGGGCGATGATGTTTGGGTCTTTCATCCTGAGCTTACTTACTATTTGGCTGTTAAAAGGATAAAGAAGTGTGACCTTTTATACAGTATTAAAGGAGAGAACTAAATGAGTGGTGGAAAGTCAGGAACGCGACATTTTTTAGAAATGACGATCTCGTCTTTAGTTCTTTTAATTCTGATGCCCGTGTTCGTCGTCACTATTGGGCCCATAATTGGTGAGAATTATGAGGTTGTGACAAGCCATTTTTCGCGACCTTTCCCGGCTATAATTTCAACTGTGACGTTAGTTGTCGTGTTGATGCATTTTAAGAGTGGTGTGGTCACTTTGATAGAGGATTATGTAGATGGCTCGTCCCGAAAGCTTTGGATGTTTCTCACGTCATCTATTTCATATTTATCCATTGCGCTTGTATTCTTCTCTTTTGCGCGTTTGGCACTCTAAATATTAAGGATTTATTTATGGCTGCATATGAATATGAAAAGCACGATTATGACGTTGTTGTAATTGGGGCAGGTGGCGCAGGTCTCCGTGCCACGTTAGGCATGGCTGAGCAGGGATTAAAAACTGCATGTGTAACTAAAGTTTTTCCAACACGCTCGCATACAGTTGCAGCTCAAGGTGGGATTGCGGCGAGCCTGGGCAATATGGGTCCGGACAATTGGCAGTGGCACATGTATGACACTGTGAAGGGATCTGATTGGCTGGGTGACACGGACGCTATGGAGTATCTGGCTCGTGAGGCTCCAAAGGCCGTATACGAACTTGAGCACTATGGTGTACCTTTTTCGCGAACCGAGGAGGGTACAATTTACCAAAGACCGTTCGGTGGCCACACCACAGAATTTGGTGAAGGCCCTCCAGTACAACGGACCTGTGCGGCAGCAGACCGAACTGGACACGCTATTCTTCACACACTTTATGGCCAGTCTTTGAAGAATAATGCTGAATTTTATATTGAATATTTTGCGATTGATTTGATCATGTCCGATGATGGTACCTGCCAAGGGGTTGTGTGCTGGAAACTTGATGATGGGACAATGCACGTTTTTAATGCTAAGACAGTGGTTCTGGCAACTGGTGGATATGGGCGTGCTTATTTTAGCGCAACATCTGCTCACACATGCACTGGTGATGGTGGTGGTATGGTGGCGCGTGCGGGGCTGGCGTTGCAGGATATGGAATTTGTACAATTTCATCCGACTGGGATTTATGGATCTGGATGCTTGATTACTGAAGGAGCGCGAGGTGAGGGGGGCTTCTTAAGTAATTCTGAAGATGAACGTTTCATGGAACGCTACGCACCAAATTATAAAGACCTGGCGCCCCGCGATTATGTATCTCGTTGCATGACAATGGAAATTAGAGAGGGCCGTGGCGTTGGCTCGGGTGGTGATCACATATATCTTAATCTAAGCCACCTCCAACCAGAAGCTCTGGCTGAACGTCTTCCTGGCATATCTGAGTCAGCAAAGATTTTTGCAGGCGTTGATGTTACAAAAGAACCAATTCCAGTTCTGCCTACGGTACATTATAATATGGGTGGAATTCCTACTAACTACTGGGGTGAGGTTCTGAACCCTAATGCAAAAAGTCCAAACGCGATTGTTCCTGGTTTAATGGCTGTAGGTGAGGCGGGTTGTGCCTCAGTACATGGTGCCAATAGGTTAGGCTCAAATTCATTGATTGATTTAGTAGTTTTTGGCAGAGCTGCCGCGATACGTGCTGGAAAGACTGTAAATAAAAAATTACCACCAGCATCCATAAATACTACCTCAGTGGACAAAGCGTTTGAACGTTTTGATGAATTGCGTCACGCCAAGGGTGCCATACCAACAGCTGATTTGCGACTTGAAATGCAAAAAACCATGCAAGCGGACGCAGCCGTTTTTCGCACATCGGCCACATTGGCCGAAGGCGTAAATAAAATGACTGTGATTGCGAAAAAAATGGATGACATCAATGTAACGGATAGAACTTTAGTTTGGAACTCGGATTTAATGGAAACCCTAGAGCTTACCAACTTAATGCCAAACGCCCTTGCTACAATTGTTGGGGCGGAAGCACGCAAAGAAAGCCGAGGCGCCCATGCCCATGAAGATTTTAATGAGCGTGACGATACTAACTGGAGAGTTCACACGATTGCCCATGTGGACTTATCTAGCGTGGTGCTTAGTAGTCGACCAGTAATAACCGAGACGCTCACCGCTGAAGATGATGGTGGCATTTCTTTGGACAGAATTGCGCCAAAGGTCAGAACATTTTAGTATTTGTGGAAGTCTTGTAATAATATTTTGTATAAAAGTTGCCTAAACTACAAAATAAATTAATTGTGCTGTAGAAAAATAAGTAAGGTTCCGTTTGTATGTCTGTGCAACTAAAAATTCATAAAATTAATAGAGAATAGAAAGAAATTATGGTACAGTTAACACTCCCAAAAAATTCACGAATAACCCGGGGTAAAGTGTGGGCAAAACCTAAGGGTGCCAAAAACCTGCGGACTTTTAAAATTTATCGGTGGAACGAGGAAGATGGTAAAAACCCTCAAGTTGACACCTACTTTGTAGATTTGGATACCTGTGGTCCAATGATTTTGGATGCCTTGATAAAGATAAAGAGTGAAATTGATCCAACACTGACGTTTAGGAGATCTTGTCGAGAGGGAATTTGTGGATCATGTGCCATGAATGTTGATGGTATCAATACTTTAGCGTGCATCTACGGAATGGATCAAATTAAGGGCGATGTTAAGATATATCCTTTGCCACACATGCCGGTAATCAAAGATTTAATACCCGACTTAACTCATTTTTATGCGCAACATGCCTCAATAATGCCTTGGCTAGAAACTAAAACTGACCGTCCTGCTAAGGAGTGGCGGCAGTCGATAGAAGATCGTAAAAAGCTTGACGGTCTTTATGAGTGTGTGATGTGTGCGGCATGCTCGACGTCATGTCCGTCCTATTGGTGGAATGGTGATGAATACCTAGGCCCCGCTGCATTACTGCACGCGTACCGTTGGATAATTGACAGCCGTGACGAAGCGACCGGTGAAAGACTTGATAATTTAGAGGACCCTTTTAAACTATATAGGTGCCACACAATTATGAATTGTACTAAAACCTGTCCTAAAGGCCTTAACCCAGCCAAATCTATTGCTGCGATAAAGAAAATGATGGTTGAACGAGTGGTTTAATCGAGACCTAGCGCATCATTTTTTGTATTTGGAGTTAATATAATTAAAGCAACTCCCATTACTATTATAACTCCACCTATTAAAGTTTGTTCTGAAATAGTTTCTCCAAGAAAAAAACTACCCCCTAAAATTGAAAATAAGGGTAATGTTAGAAGGTATGGTGCAGCCTCACTTACCGGTGTGCGTCGAATTAATGTGTACCACATATAATATCCCAGAGCGGTCATAATTAACCCCAAATAGGCTACTGCGCCCCAAACCACCCAACCAGCAGTTTTTACAGCGTGTACCTGTCCTGTTTCAAAAATTGCGGACATTATAAATAATTGTGGAAAGGCTAAAACAGCGACCCAAGCAGCGACCGTAAGTCCTTGAATATCTTTAAGTTTTCGAACCATTGCCTGTCCTATAGCCCAGGCCAACCCTCCGCCAATAACCAGCATAACTGATCCTAATGCATTACCAATATCTGGCTCTCCTGTAATTTGATAAACGCCAAAGAAAGCAATGAGGATACCAATCCAACGCCGCCAACCAGGAGTTTCTTTCAAAAACAATGCTCCAATTATGACTAAGAAGGGAATTTCAAGTTGTATTATTAGTGCTGTTGCTGATGCATCGAGTCCTGCCAGGCCAGAAAATGTGAGACTGTACTGAAGTGTGGCTGATATAAATGATATTAAAAACAAAGTACGCATTTGATTGATTGCTGGCTTAACAAACCAAACGAGGGCTGCTGCGGTAACTGTAAAGCGGAATGCCATCAACAGAATTGGTGGAAAATGTGAAATAGCCGCTTTTGCAAAAACCAAACCCAATCCCCACACAAAGGCGACCCCAAGTCCTAGTGCCATATCCATTAGTCTTGAGTTCATATCTAAAAGTAACCTTTAATTTACCGGGCTACCTTGCAATTACCTCAAGCAACTCGGTCGTGTTTAAGAAAAAGCTGCGGTAAGTGCAATTTCAACCATATCCCCAAAACTTCTTTCTCGTTCTTCAGATTCCATGGTTTCATTAGTTATGAGGTGATCTGAAATTGTGCAGACAGAAAGGGCGCGACGTCCGTAACGTGCTGCTAGGTTATATAGCTCGGCGGTTTCCATTTCGACTGCTAAGATTCCATGACGGGCCAACTGTTCCGTCAAATCGGGTCGTTCGTCGTAAAATACATCAGAGGAATAAATGCCTCCAACATGTGTTCTAATTTTTAGGTGCTGTGCAGCAGCGACCGCGGCAGATAGTAAGTCGTAGTCTGCGCATGGTGCGTAGTTTATTTCCTTAAACATGCCTAAAGAGGGCGTAGAGAGTGTTGAAGATGTCATTGCTATTACGACATCACGTAGTTTGACTTTTGAGCTCATTCCACCAGCAGAGCCAATACGAACTAATGTTTTAACATCAAAGTCTTTGATTAATTCATTAACGTAAATAGATAGACTGGGCATACCCATGCCTGATCCATGAATAGTAACTGGGTTACCTTTCCAGGTCCCTGTATAACCCAACATTCCCCGCACTTCGTTAATACATTTGGGGCTTTGAAGAAATGTTTCCGCCGCCCATTTTGCACGCAAAGGGTCCCCTGGCAATAAGACTGTATCTGCTATTTCTCCAGGTTTTGCACCTATGTGAATTGTCATGTTTTACCTCGAATATTTTATAAATGGGGTTAAGTTGCCGATCCTGTCATATAAGACGCGCGCATTAGCATTAAAGTCTTGGGTCATCCAGTATACAGATGGTGTACCATTTAGGTCCGCCATCGCATAAACCTTTTTGATCAATGCGCCACCAACTCCTTGGCGGCGGGCTTTGGTGTCTACAAATAGGTCTTGTAAATAACATACATCTTCAATTTTCCAGTTGTGCGCATGATAAATAAAATGAACCAAGCCTACTAAATTTCCATTAAGCTCAGCAACTAGGCAGTTCTGTAACTTTTGGTTTGGGTCAATAAGTCTTGTGAAGGTCATTTCGCGAATATCAATAGTAACTTCACTATCATAAAATTTAAGATATTCGGTCCACATGCTGGACCATTTAGCCCTATCTTTAGCCTTAAGTGAACGGATAGTTACTGACATTACACTTCCTCTGTTATGGTGCCGAATGCGCACCTTTGGCCAGAGATTGAACAAATTCCAGAACTTTTTTAGAAGATTTATTTTCAGCAATTTGATTTACAATTGCTGAACCTACCACAGCACCATCGGCAATTGAAGCAATAGCTTTTGCATTTTCTGGTGTGTTAATCCCAAATCCTACTATTACTGGAAGATCTGTAGAAGACTTAATTCGTGCCACTTCAGGCCCAACATTTGTGGCCGCCGCAGCAGCAGCACCAGTTATCCCATTGATTGAGACATAATAAACGAAGCCAGAGGTGTTCGTCAGCACTGTTGGCAAACGCTTACTGTCCGTAGTTGGGGTAGCTAAACGTATAAAATTAAGACCAGCCTTTTGAGCAGGTATGCAAAGTTCCTCGTCTTCCTCTGGTGGCAAGTCTACAACGATCATGCCATCTATGCCTGCTACTTTAGCTTCATTTAAAAATTTTGCGACGCCATGAGAGTAAATCGGATTGTAATATCCCATTAAAACAATAGGTGTCGTGTCATCTTCGATCCTGAAATCTTTTACCATTTGCAGAGTTCTTTTTAAGGTCATGCCTGCTTCTAGTGCACGTTGACCGGCTAATTGAATGGTTGGCCCGTCGGCCATTGGGTCGGTGAACGGAAGGCCGAGCTCAATTATGTCAACTCCGGCTTCTGGAAGACCTTTTACAATTTCAAGAGACTTATCGTAGTTGGGGTCGCCAGCCATTACATATGCCACAAAAGCTTTACTGCCTGATGTTTTTAAGTGTTCGAACTTTGCATCAATCCGTGTCATTTATAGCCTCAAAATTACTTCGTTACTCAAATGCAGCAAACGTGTTACGAGATCAATATGTTTTGGCATTTCTTTTGTGACAATATACGAATTCTTATTAATGAAGTAAAAATGGTTCTACTTGCTCTAGCTTTTAAGCACAGATAAGAGCGCATTACAATAAATTGGGGAGTAGATCATGGGTTTCAAGATGGGTATCGTAGGCCTTCCAAACGTAGGCAAATCCACTTTATTTAATGCGCTGACAAAAACAGCTTCGGCTCAAGCAGCGAATTTCCCTTTTTGTACAATTGATCCAAATGTTGGTGAGGTAAATGTTCCTGATTTTCGGCTAGATAAACTTGCCGGTATAGCTGAATCTGCTAATATTATTCCTACTCGAATGACTTTTGTGGATATTGCGGGTCTTGTTAAGGGAGCCAGTCAGGGTGAGGGTTTAGGTAATCAGTTTCTCGCAAACATTCGAGAAACTGATGCGATCGCACATGTGGTGCGCTGTTTTGAAGATAAGGATGTAGTGCATGTGAATGATCGAGTGGATCCGATAGCGGACGTCGAAACTATTGATACAGAATTAATGCTGGCTGACATGGAAAGTGTTGAAAAACGGCTTCAAAATATAGTTCGTAAAGTACGCGGCGGTGATAAAGAAGCGGTTCAACAGGAACGCTTGCTCCGTGATGCGATGGTGGCCTTAGAAGGAGGCAAGCCCGCGAGAACAGTGGCAGTTGATGCCGAAGATGAAAAACAATGGAAAATGTTGCAACTTTTGACGAGCAAACCAATTCTTTATGTTTGTAATGTAAGTGAAGGTGACGCCTCTTCCGGTAATATGCATTCTAGCGCGGTGGCTGAGATGGCAGCTTCACAGGGCAATAGCCATGTAGTTATTTCTGCTCAGATCGAAGAAGAAATTAGCCAGTTAGAAGAAGAAGAGGCCGAAATGTTTCTCTCTGAGATGGGCCTTGAGGAAGCTGGTTTAGACCGGCTTATACGTGCAGGATATGAGTTGTTATCTCTTCAAACGTATTTCACAGTTGGTCCGAAGGAAGCACGTGCGTGGACAATTAAAAATGGGACCTCTGCGCCACAAGCCGCCGGTGTGATCCATGGCGATTTTGAACGGGGATTTATTCGTGCTGAAACCATAACATATGATGATTTTGTTACTTTGGGTGGTGAAAACCCTGCGAAGGATGCCGGTAAAATGCGAGCAGAGGGCAAGTCTTATACTGTGCAGGATGGTGACGTGATGCACTTTTTGTTTAATACTTGAGTGACAGCGTTAAAATGGCTACAAAATTAATAATTGACACTGATCCAGGTATCGATGACGCCATGGCAATCTTTTATGCGATTGCTAACCCTGAAATTGATCTTCTTGGTCTAACTACGGTTTTTGGCAACGTAACGACGCCTCAGGCTACACGAAATGCCCTGTTTTTAATAGAAGTGGCTAACGTTAATGTGCCTGTTTCTTCTGGTTTGCATCAGCCGAGGTCACTCCCATCTTTTCCGCCTAGCTCAAATGTGCATGGAGATGAAGGTTTTGGGCCGCTTCAGTTTATAGAACCAAAAGGACAGCCAATAACCGAAAATGCCCCAGAATTTTTGGTCCGTATGGCTAAAGAGCACAGGGGAGAAATTATTTTATGTGCAATTGGTCCACTCACCAATGTTGCCGCCGCAATAGATATAGATCCAAATTTTTGTCAGAATCTTAAGGGAATAGTCATAATGGGTGGGAGCTTAGCTGTGGGTGGAAATATTACAGCCGCGGCAGAAGCTAACATTTATCACGATCCGCACGCAGCGGAGCATGTTTTCAAATATGGCTGTAATATTACGCTTGTGGGATTGGATGTAACGGATCGGGTGATTTGCTCGCGTCAATATTTTAAAGAATTAGCTGTAGAAAGTCCGCACATTGGTGGGATCCTTAACAAAATGACGGATTTTTATATTAATTTTTATGAAAGTATTGGCAAGATTAATGGGTGTAGCCTACATGACCCTAGCGCGCTAGTGGCCTGTGTTAACAAGGACTTCTTTGAATCTACCCCCCATAAATTACGCGTAGTGCTGTCTGGCGATCGCATTGGTGAAACCGTTTCTGATAAAAACAGTGTAAGAGTAGATGTCGATGTTTGCATTGATGTAAATGTTTCAGGCGTGAAAGATAATTTTTTTTCAAATGTTGCAAAACTTAATTAAAAATCAACTTGTCCCCAGTGTCACTCCTCGTTAGACGGGTCAGCGGAGACGTGGCCGAGTGGTCGAAGGCGCTCCCCTGCTAAGGGAGTAAACGTTAACGCGTTTCGAGGGTTCGAATCCCTTCGTCTCTGCCACCTACTTACTATTCTTTTAAATTAGGACCAGAAATGGCCGTATTAAAAAGTGGCATCCGCCACAGAACAAAATAGTATGTTAAATCCAGATGTAATCATTTCTGGTGGCGGCATCGGTGGGCTCACTTTGGCGTTGACGCTCCACCAAATTGGGGTGACTTGCCGAGTAGTTGAAGCCTCTGTGACGATGCAGCCCCTAGGTGTAGGAATAAATATACAGCCAAACGCGGTGCGGGAGTTATATGATCTAGGGTTCACCAAGAAGGATCTTGATAGGATTGGTGTATCTGCCCGCGAGTGGGCCTTGCTGGGATTGAATGGTAAGGAAGTTTACACAGAACCGCGGGGAATAGCGGCAGGCTATCAGTGGCCACAATACGCCACCCATCGCGGTGAATTTCATATGATGTTGTATGACACATTTCTAGAACGATTGGGGCCAGATGCTTTATCACTAGGAGCTCGCGTGACCGGTTATGACTGTATGGGTGGTAAGGTCACCGCGCGTTTAATAGATAAAAACCAGACGACATCGGAACAGTCTGCCAAAGTTTTGATTGCAGCTGATGGCATTCATTCTCAGATACGAGCGCAAATGCACCCGCTCCAACCGCCAATTCATTGGGGCGGCGCTGTGATGTGGCGAGGAACAGTGAGGGCAAAGCCGATGCGTACGGGCTCGTCTTTTATTGGTCTTGGCACGGATAAGCATCGCGTGGTGATCTATCCAATTTCTGCCCCGGATAGAAATGGGAACGCTCTGATTAATTGGATAGCGGAGGTCACGCGTGACAACTTTGATGGCTGGTCGGAGCAAGGTTGGTTTAGACCTGTGCCGGTAAAGGATTTTATCAATCACTTTAACCAGTTTAAATACGATTGGCTTGATGTGCCAGAAATGCTGTCCCAAACGAAAGAAGCTTATGAAAACCCCATGATTGACCGTGATCCTGTTTCTACCTGGGTGGATGGACCTGTAGCCTTAATGGGGGATGCAGCCCATGCTATGTATCCAACAGGATCCAATGGTGCCAGCCAGGCTATTATCGACGCCCGGGTTATTGGTGCCAAATTCCTTCAGTACGGCATAACCCCAGCAGCTCTGTCCGCTTACAACTCAGATCTTTGTGACCCTGTATCCAAATTAGTTTTACGTAATCGTGGGGCAGGGCCTTTCGGACTTTTAAAACTACTTGATGATCGTTGTGGCGGCATATTCGAAGACGTCAACACGGTTATCCCCAGTAAGGAACGGGAGGAATTTATGGCAGAATATAAAGAAGCGGCAGGATTTTCTCGAGATAAGTTAAATAAGGCTGCACCCACAATTCAATTAGGCCGTAGATATTAATTTTGGATATTTCATGGATAGTCCTGAATATCTCAGTTTGATAATTCCAGGTCGCAAAAAAATGGCGATTTTTGCCATAAAAGCCAGATTGGGTGCATTTGCATTAACATTGCCCAAGTTATAGAAACTACATTGAACGTTTGGCATATTTTTCAAATGTTATGCCAAACTAAGAATAAACTATTTTATTAGTTTAGAATTTAAAAAAGATGACTAATTGAAAGTTTTAAATGAAAAATATTAAATTTTTAAAAAAAATTGCTGGTTGGATCGTCTTAATAGCAGTTGCGTGGGTGGTGTATGTTAATTTTGGACTTTTTTGTTGCACTTCCTTCTAATTTTACATTTACCAAATGAAATTGAATGTTATTCAAAAGAAATACTAAAAAACTGCTATACCCCTGACCGAACTTAGAATTTATGGATCGCCCTTATGAACAAAGTAATACGTAACATCTCTCCACTTGGCTTGCTTACGCTGGCTGCCTGCGGTGGCACCACAGGTACGGGCGGTTTTAAAGTTGCGGGTAGGGTTGAAAATGGGCCACTTGTCGATGCCTATGTCTTTTTGGATTATAATGGCAACGCTATTTGGGATGGTGGCAACGAAACAAGGGTCCGAACGAATGCTGCAGGCCATAAGGATGGTGCTGGCTCTTATGAATTAACAGCTACTGCAGGGGGATATACTCTGGTTGCCCTAACGACTGAACAGACGATGGTCGTGCTGGATGTGGATACAGCAACTGAGGCAGGTTACGGGGCTGGTGTGGTGCTGCAGGCGCCTGAGGGCTCAGAAATGATTACGCCTGCCACTACAGTGGTCAAAGAATTAATGGCCCAAGACGCAGACTTAACGGTGGATAACGCTATAGCTAAAGTGGCAAAGGCACTGGGTTTCGAGGGTACAAATCTACTTACCTATAGTGCGTACCAAACAGATTTGGATGATACTGAAAAAGAAAAAGCGCTTAAAGTTCAGCAGAGTAATAACAAGTTAATGGCTACCGTGAATTCCTTTGCTGCTGCAGCTGAAGAATCTGGAGTAGTGGTCGAGGGTAAAGCTTTTGATCTGGCATTAAGTTCCGTTGTTAAGGTATTGAAAGAAAAAGTAGATGTGGACAGTGATGCGGTGCTGAGTTTTTCCACAGACTTGGATGAAATCAAAGAAAAGATGATGGAAGACGTCGGTAAATATTCGACTGATACTTCTGGCGTAACTGTCGAACCGGGTAAGTTCGGATTACTATCAGATTCAGTCGAATTAGCTGTCAGCAATGTAGTCACAAAAATTGACACAATTCAATACGGTACGACTACAGCAGAAGATATTTCCGACATTTTCTCAGTAGTTAATGTGTTAACTACTAAGGTTAAAGATGGTGCAAACGCCTACAGCAATGGTGGTGCGTTAAGTATTGATATGAGCGATGGTGTCATCACTGCTGCAATGGCAAATAAGGCTCCAACAGATATGTCTGTCGCTTCAAGCTTTGCAGAAGACAAAAGTGATTTAATCATTGGGACAGTGCTAACAGCTGACGTGGCTAATGCTGGTATTGCTGACACCCATACCTATAAAATTGTTGGTGGGATTGATCAGGAAATATTTAGCATCACTGAAGGCGGTGTGTTGTCTTTCCTGGCACAGCCAGACTACGAAACCATGGTCACTTTAGGCAAAGAGTCCTACGACGTGGCGATACAAGTTAAAGATTCTGGTAACAAGA